>DAINAU010000253.1:0-4497 GCA_036733285.1 bacterium | reverse complement strand
ACATATATACGCGCTTGTTAAAACTTCTAAAAACCTGAAAACTGCCAAGTAAAAAATAATTCTTTTGAAAAAACGCTCAAAATCAATGTTTTTCCTTACTTCCAGAGCTTTTTCAAAATTCTAATGCAGTTTTCAGGTTAAATAAGCAAGCTGTACAGGTTATGAAAAAAGAGAAGGATATATTTGTTTTTTGCTGGGGTTTTTTGTCTTTATTTCCCTGATTTTTAGAGTTGTTTCTTTTTATAAAATTTTATTTTTTTTAATTTTTTATGATTGTTTTATTGGTTTCGACTTTTGCTGCCGGCTTTTTCTTATCCGCAGCTTTGTTTTTATCGGATTTTTATTTTACTCGTCGATTTTGCGCAATAATTCAAAAAAGCGAATAATCTTGACATTATTATTTTACTATTATACAATAATTCTAAATTTTTAAGCGTTTATATTAAAACGTTTAACGAGTGGGTTATTTAAACTCAAAAACTGCAATTAGCGGCTTATCAAAAATATTCTTGTAATTTCATTAAAAAATTTTTGATAAGATTAATAGTTTTTCCGCGAATGCGGCTTATATTTTGAAAAAGCGTTTGAAGGTAAGGAAAAATAATATTGTTAAGAGTTTTTTCAAACGCGCAAATTTTTACGTTACAGTTTTTGGGTTTTAAGAAGTTTTTCCTAACAAACATATTTTTTTTGAAAAACTTCACTTTTTTATAACATTATCCGGGTTAAAACATATAAATTTAGAAAATGAAAAATAATACAAAATAACCGGCTGAATGATTTGACAACAGGAAATTCTTTCGGAATAACCGTTTTAGTTAATATGGAAAAAGAATGAAATTAAAAAATAAAAATATTGTTATTACCGGCGGAGCCGGATTTATAGGAACTAACGCAGCGGCAAGTTTGGCAAAAGATAATAATGTTTCAATAATCGATAATCTTTCAAGGATAGGGACTTCGCATAATCTTGAATATTTGAAGAATAAATTCGGAGTCGAATTTTATAAAATCGACGTAACCGACAAAAAAAAAATTTTTAATTTTTTTAAATTGAAAAAAAAAACAGACGCGGTAATTCATCTTGCGGGGCAGGTGGCGGTAACAAATTCTATCGCGGCTCCGCATTATGATTTTAGCGTGAATGCCGCTGGAACCATAAATATTCTTGAAGCTTTACGCTGTAACGGAATTAAACCGGCGTTTATCTATTCTTCGACGAATAAGGTCTACGGAGATTTATCGCAAATACCCGTAAAAGAATTGAAAACAAGGTATGATTTCAAAAACAAAAAAATCAAAGGCGTCGCTGAAAATGAACAGCTTGATTTTTATTCTCCTTACGGTTGCTCTAAAGGCGCCGCAGACAGCTATGTGAAAGACTATTACCGCATATACGGAATACCAGCTATAGTTTTTCGCCAATCCTGTATTTACGGAGCTTTTCAGTTCGGCGTGGAAGACCAAGGTTGGGCTGCATGGTTAATGGCCGCGTTATTGTTCAACAAAAAGATTTCAATTTATGGAACCGGAAAACAAGTCAGAGACGTTTTATATATCTCGGATTTAATCGGAGCTTATAAACTCTCGCTGGAAAAATTGGATGAAACGGCGGGCGAAGCTTTTAATATAGGCGGCGGATGCGAAAATTCGGTTTCATTGATTGAATATCTGAATTTTATAGTTAAAAAATACGGATTGAATTTAAAAATGGAATTTAAGGATTGGCGGCAGGGAGACCAGAAGCTTTATATTAGCGACAACTCCAAGTTCGCAAAAATCTGCGGATGGAAACCTGAAATTTCGTTTGAAACCGGAATTGATAAATTGCATAAATGGCTGACGTCGAACATAAAACTATTGCAAAAAATAATGAGATAAATATGAAATCGATTTTAATTTATTTTATCGTTTTATTATGTTTGATTGCCCCGCTTAACGTTTGGGCAGAAGAAGATTTGAATTCGATTTACGATTATGTCCGCGAGGAAATACAGAACGGCGGCAAAATATCAAGACTCGGATGGTGGCAAATTGAAAATAATTTGAAAACCAAATACGATATAATAATCCCGACTAAAATTCTTGAGAACGTTCAAAAATATTATGCGAGGAATCTTATTGATAAATACTCGAAAAATTATTCGTCGTTTAACAATATGATTAAAATGATAAAGTTTCCGAAAAACATATTGAAATATTCGCGCGATTATTTTAACCGGATAAAAAAAACCGAAGCGCTGCGGGATATGCCGGATAAACCTTCTTTAATCAACGGCATTCAGGAAAAAAATTCCGGATATGTCTATGTGAAACCCTTGCAAAACGGAGACAACCGCGAAGCCGCTAATTCCGCTTCAGCTTTGCCGAATCCCTCGGAATCATTTAACGCCGCCGCCGCTGAAACCGCTCTTATAGAGCCGCTTAATCTTTCGGAATACGACACGTTTTTAAAAAACGCATTATTGAACGGACAGAATACCGAGTCGGAAGAATTTGAAAAAAAACTCGAGAAATTCAGCGTTTCGCTTAAACAGATGAAAGAACGCTCTGAAAATTCGGAAAAAGATTTTACGGTTAGACAAATTAATCCGCGTCTTTTCGAGAATCCGTCGCTCGATAAAGCGAATAAAGTTTTTAGAGAAATCAAACAATCTCTGGATAAAAACGAGTATATGAATCTTGAAGACCGGAGTTCAAATACAATGGAAAAGACTCAAACCGCCGTAACCTCCGATAAACTCGAACACAACGATATAAACATATTAAAAAAAGATCTTGAACTCGCGATGGAACGTATAAAAATGTTAAACGACGGCATAAAAAATTTTTTAGCTCAAGTCGATTCGAGATACGACGCTAAACTTCAGGAAGCGTTAAAAGAAAATCAAAGATTGAGCGTTCAGCTTGATAACGCGAATAAGCTGGCGTCGACTTTGAAAGAACATTTGTTGAAAAAACTTGACGAATCTTATAAAAATAATTCTTTGCTCAATAAAAAGAATTTATCGTTAGCGGATAATATGATAGAATTAAGCGATATTTTGAAGGAATATCAAAATCAAAATTTGGAGTTGACGGAATTATTAAGAAAATCGGTGAACGAAATCGAGCGTTTGAGGAACGAGAATAAACAGCTGCTTATAAAATTAAACGTTGAATTTGAAGATTTGAAAAAAGAAAATAAAATATTGAAAGAAAGACTCGACATTCAAACTCAATCCATATCGTCGCCGAAAACGGGATATGATCTCGAATTTAAATCTAAAGCCGCGCAAGCGGCGTCGACTTTGAAATGATGTTATGAAATGAAAAAGATTATAATATTATTTGTTTTTATTTTATTCGTATGCGAAGCGGCACGCGCCAAATATTGTCAAATCTGCAAAAAAGATTATCCTGATAAATTCGGGTTTTGTCCGGTTCACGGGCATCCGCTTGGAGATATGCCGGTTCAGATAATCGCGGTTCCTGAAAAACAGAACGCCAAACCCTCCGAAGATAAAAAAAAGGAAATGAAGAAATATGCGGACGAAGAATCGGCGGTAAAAAAAATAATCGAAGATAACGAGAAAGAAAAAATAAAAAAAAGTTTGTCTGAAAACACTTACGATTACGAAAAAACACTGAAACTGATAAAATTATATTTTGATAAAGACAAGAAATTAACGGGTTTTTTGATAGAATATTTATACGAATCTTATCCGGACGACATTGAAACGCTGAAGATATACAGTTCGTATTTGCTAAGCATAGAGGAATTCGAGAGAGCGCAAAAAATGCTTGAGAAAGCCGAAATCATAGTGAATAAGAAAATCAAGGAGAGGGACGATGAAAAAAACTAAATTCGGTCTGGTTGGATGCGGACGCATATCCAAACGTCATCTCGAAGTTTTATCCAAACTTGAAAACGCGGAAATAACCGCGGTATGCGATATTGCCGTTGAAAAAGCGAAAGAAGCCGGAGAAAAATATAATATACCATATTATTCGTCATACGACGAAATGCTGCTTAAACATCGGGATATTGAAGTTGTAAATATACTATTGCCGAGCGGTCTTCACGCCTGCGCCGGAATAGAAATAATAGAGAAATACCGCAAACATCTTGTGATAGAAAAACCTATGGCTTTAAGGATGGACGAAGCGGACAGATTAATTGCGGCCGCAAGCGATAATAACGTTAAATTATTCGTTGTAAAACAAAACAGATACAATCTGCCCGTAAAGAAATTAAAGGAAGCGGTAGTTTCTGGCAAATTCGGCAAAATAGTTCTGGCGACTGTAAGGGTAAGATGGTGCAGAGACGAAAAATATTATAAATCGGATTCATGGCGCGGAACTTGGAGATACGACGGAGGAGTCTTAACGAATCAAGCGAGTCATCATATAGATTTGTTGCAATGGCTTGCGGGACCGGTTGAAAGCGTGATAGCAAAAACCTCGACTGCGTTGAACGATATTGAAGTCGAAGATACCGCGGCGGTAATTATGAAA
>DAINAU010000252.1:0-4537 GCA_036733285.1 bacterium | reverse complement strand
GCTTTGGAATCCGAACTCAAATCGGAATTTGAAATCACAAGAGCTTTCAAAACCTCCGATAATACGGTCTCGTCTTGAACTTCAATCATATTGGCAAGCGCTGTCCGGGCTTCTATAGAATCAATATTCGCAAGCTGCATAGCCGCGCGGCATCTCCGGTTTCTCGATTCGCTTTCATCCGTAAGAATATTGATAAAAAGCCCCGTTTCACATTCCCCTGTTTTTGTTAAATACTGTTTTTTTACTTTTAACTGCGATAATCCGACAGTTTCAATAACATATCTTGCAATCTCCGAAACATTTGAAGATTTATCTTTCAGCAGCAATTGAAGGCGTTCTATCAAATCATTAGGATTCAATCTCCCGAAAGCCCAAACAGCCGTTTCTCTCACTATGCTGTTTTCATCGTCAAGGGCTTCCGCTATTGGCTGATAAAATTCCTTCAACGCCAATTTTCCCGCTATATAAACGGCGCAAGCTTTTGTCCAAAAAGAAAAATTTATCTTATTGCCTGTTATGATTTTTTTCAGTTTTTCAATTTTAGAAAGTTTTTCCGTTTCATAATATTCATTGAGTTTTTTCAACCGCTGTTCGTTGGTTATATCGTCGATAACGGGAATAAATTTCGATTTTAAATCATTTGATAAAATGCTGTCCATAATTTCAAGCGCATATATTTTTTTCTCGCGTGTTTCGGAATTATAATTTATCTTCGCGGTTGAAACCAATTCGTGTTGATATATAAAACTGAAGAGAAACAATATTTTTTCCGTTTTATCAAAAATATTGTATTTTAAAGCGTTTATAAGTATCGAATAATCTTTATCGTTGTTTATATCTTCGAGCGCGCTTATATTGATTGCGATTGATTGAATGTCTTTATCAATCAAATTTATGATATGATTTCTTTCAGTTTCGTCAGATTGATGTTTAAAATTATACAAGGTTTTATAAATGATGTGCCGGATTGTTTCGTCAGGATAATCCAAAATCTCCAAATAAAAATTTTTAACGTCAAAATTTTTCATTTTGCTCAATATCTGAATAATGCGTTTTCTTACCTCGCTGGAAGTATTGTTATCGTTAAATGTCCGGATTAATAAATCTCCCGCGTATGAATCGGATTTAACCAATGCGTTTGAAACTGATATTTTCAGACTATTATCGGAAAGAAATTCGATTAATTGATTCCATAATTTTTTTGATTTTAGTTCCCCTGCCGCGTCAATCGCTGCTTTTCTAACGGTTAAAACGGAATCGTTCATTAATTCAAGCAGCGGTCTATAGAAACTTTTAATGCCTATTATTCCCAATGTTTCAGCGGCAAAAATTCTTTCCATAGGATCCGCCGATTTGATTAAATCCGTCAATATCCCGCCCGCCGCCAAAACCCCTTCAATGCCTCCGCTCCTTAAAAGAGCCGCTATCGCGCCTTTCTTGACGATTTTATCTTTAGCGTTTAAATACGACAGTAAAAATTCCACGGCTTCATTTTCGCCGAGCGCGCATACTATCATTAAAGCTTTGCTTTTTACAACGGAATTTTTTTCGGTTTCTACAAACGTATAAAGATTCGGCAATAACTCGACTGCGTTGCGTTTCTCTATGAATTTTAAAGTTTCAGCTCTGACCCTGTCGTCGGCGTGTTTTAACAATTTCAACAAATTCAGATTTAACTCGTTATATCCCAGTTCGTCAAGGGTTTTAAGCGAATAAAATATTTCTCCTATATGTTCGCTCTCGAGACCGGCCAACAGCAATTTTTTGCTTTCCGAATCGTTCAAGGATAAAGTAATGTTTCCAAAAGCCCTTTTCCCCAGCGCTTTCTGAAGCATTTCAGGATACATTGTTTTTAATTTTTTAATGACGAATATCCATATTGCTATTGAGATTATCAGCATATAAGCGATATGCAGAGTCTGAAGTTTAAATATAAATCCGAAAATTATCAGTATTAAACCGGCAACGCCTCCGGCGATAGGTTCGACTATGCTCTCAACCGCGGTCTGAACTCCGGTCCTGAGATTTTGATGCATCGGTTGATACAATATTAAAACCGCCGGCTGTTGAACCGCGTATCTTATTATTAAATCAATTAATTTCGAGGCGATTACGAACCAGAAAAACATAATTAAAAATGGCGGTATGAATTTTGAAGCTATCATACATACTGCGGTTATAAGAATTAAAACCGGCAGCGCCCCAAGTCCGAAAGTCAAACCGAATTTATTCAACAGTTTTCCCGATACGAACGATCTGAATAATAATTCGATGATACTTTTCGCGGCGGCAAATCCCGCGACGAACGCGGCAATCTCGTTTTCAGAAGGATACTTTGTTTCTATTTGCTGATAAAAAGCGAAATCCACAAAATAATAAACAAAAATCGAAAAGACCGACGATATGAATATTGCGCGGACATACGAGTTTTTAAATAATGAGATTAAACCCGATTCCTCTATCGTATGTTCATCCGAATCGTCGCTTTGACCGCCGGATAATTTTGATTTGTTCATATTCAAACAAATCAAAAAAATTATCATACTTACAAACATTGAAGCGCTGGCAAGATATAATAAATTCAGAGAACCGCCCTCGCCTGATCTGTTAAAATATGTCAATATAACCGGAACTGAAAATCCGCCGAGTATATTAGCTAATACGTCTCCGTTTCCTATCAATCCAAACAAACGTTTTCCTTGCCGCGCGTCGAAAGAAAGATTTATCAATCCCCAAAAAATCATATCTCCCATTACCGCAAGAAAATCTATCCAGATAAAAAGAAGCGCCGCTATTATCCTCGAATCGGTAAAATAGAAACAAATTCGGTATCCTAAAATTGTTAGAAATATGAAAGCGAACCCGCCTGTAAAAAGTTTAGCTACGCTTATGCGCCGTTCAAACAATGAATATACATAGCCGAAAAACGCTATTATTACGGCTCCAAAAAGATACGTATACGGCATATATTCGGCGCCCCATTGAATTAAAAAAAGCGCGCTTGCCGCGGTTTCGAAAAATACCGTTACTAATCCGATAAAAAACGAGCCTAAAAAAAACAAAAAAACAGGTTTTAATTCGCCTTGTTTTATATCGAAGATTTTTGTGAATAATCGAGTCATTGAAAT
The DNA here is from genome assembly GCA_036733285.1 of bacterium. Lineage (GTDB taxonomy): Bacteria > JAGOBX01 > JAGOBX01 > JAGOBX01 > JAGOBX01 > JAGOBX01. The sequence continues at coordinate 1,409 of DAINAU010000252.1, read as the reverse complement.
CGCCTTTAGTCCGGATTACGTAATATAAAATATATTTTCATAGCATTGAATGAAGATTCCAGATTTCTTCGTCAAAATATTCCTTATAATTTTCCGTTAATTCTTCGCCCTTTTCAATATCTTTTACGGCAAAAGTGTATGCGTCTTTGATATTCCATCCTTTTTCAAGCATTTCTTTATAATTTGTCGAAACATTGGGATTATCCGAATGATTAGTGTATATCATAATATCGTTGTGCAATATCCAATAATTATTTTCCTTGTAAGCAAACTTCAATAATTCTTTTTTCCGCTCTTTTGCGGACTTGTCAAGAAGATTATTCCATTCGCGCTCATCATAGATTTCAACTGTTTTATTATCGTATTCCCATATTTTCGAGTCTTTTGGAATGAATTCTCCGGCGTATAATCCCTTCCCGTGCACTAATGAATTTGCAACATAAACTTTAAATAAAAACAAAACTAATATTTCTCCTTAAAAAAATATATTGCGAATTATTTGATTTTGTAATCAATATCCTTTTCAGGTATTGAGATTGAACCCTGAAACTTAACGTCATAATCATAATATTTAGTTATTATATTCGACGGTTTTTCAGAATTTAAAGAGTTATCAAACATATATTCAATTTCTTTTAGTATCCTTCTGTCTGTTGATATCCATATAATTTGTTCTCGTTTTATTCCATTGAAAATATCTTTTATACTTACTTTGAAACAATAAGCCGGAATTCCGGAATAGTATTCTTTTTTTATTGATAAAACTTCCATTTCAATTTCATCCGTATTTATCAGCCGGGAGCCGGTTAATTCTTTTATTTTTTCTTCGTTGGTTTTTTTAATTAAATTCTTATACCCGGCAATTTTATCTATGTCCGGCTTTTTTAAATACCCGATTTTGGACGTTCCGCTAATCTGCCATATAAACGAATTTTCCTTATTGTATAGATAAAAATTATATTTATTTTCTTTTATTGCAGACATTTCAATTCTCAAAAAATTGTCTTCAGAAAAATATTTTTTGGTTATATATAGATTTTCTCCTTTCATATCAGTTACTATTTCAGTTTCGGCTATGGTCATAAAATCCGGTTGAATCAACCCGTTAAATTCAATTATTTCTTCGGCGTAAATCGCCCGATACAATAATCCGCCGCAAGCAATAATAAATAAAATATAAAAGAACTTATATTTTAAGCGCATTAAAAAATCCTCTAAAAAATTCAAATTTCAAAAATGCAAAATAAAAATTTATTAAAACGATAACGCTTTTTTTTATTCATTTTCAAAATTTTAAAAAATATGTTGACATAATACTACTAATAAAGTTTTATGTCAAATTGAATTTTAATCCAAATCAGAATTAAAGAATAAAATATTTTATTAGAGGAAAATGGCATTACAGAAAA
>DAINAU010000251.1:0-4553 GCA_036733285.1 bacterium | reverse complement strand
AAGTTTATGTCGACAATAAGCTGGAAGAAATAAAAAATATCGAATAACCAATTAACAAACGGGGAGAAAAAAATGTTAAACTTTCAAAAAATCGACGATATATCGGTAGTGGAAACTCCGGCAAGGCTTGGAATAGGTTTTAAAGACGAGGAATATGCCGAGTTCAAAAAAATAATGAGCGAAATCAGCGGAAAATTCGTTATTAATCTTGAAAACACGAAAGCGATCGACAGTTCGACGATAGGAGTTATATTAAAAAAATTCGTGGAATATAAAGATAAAGGAATACAATCGCGCATAGCGATATGCAATATGAAAAACGTAGTTAAGCGGTCGCTTGAAATAATACCGATAGACAAATACATTTCGGTTTTCGACGACGTCGAATCCGCTGTAAACTATTTAAAAGGAGTTCAATAATTATGAGCGTCAAACATATTATAATCGAGGGATTGCCGGCTACCGGAAAATCGGAAGTGTCCAATTTTTTGAAAATATATTTTCCGGATAATTTTTATTATTTTCCCGAATTAACGACTGAAATCGTAAGGAAACACAAACTGAATATTCTTGTAGACAGAAATAAATTGACGGATGCGTTTGCCGAAGAAATATGCGTTCGTCAAAACGATATTGAAAATAAAAAAAAGGAATTCGAGTCTAAAGGCGTAAAAAACGCCGTTATATTCGAAGAATCTCATATAGGAGTGCACTGGTCGTATTCAAAGCATTTAAACGACGAATATTTTTTAAATAAGTATCCGCAAATTAAAGATAAACTCGTATTTCCGGATTTTTTTATCAGACTATTGATACCTTTTGAATTGTCTTGCAAACGTCAGATAGCTCGGAACACTCCGGACGTGGAAGTCAGCGCTGAGATTATAAAACAAATGTACGAGTATCTTCTTGAATGGCACAAGTCTAATCACAATAAAAAAGTTTATATAATCGACGCGGATAAATCGCCGGATAAAGTTTTACGGAAGGTAATGAAGACTCTGGATTTAAAATATGACCGATAATAAATATATCAACATTGATCCGGATTACGCGGGATTAATCGCGGATTATATAAAAGAAGCCGCGGATCAGATTCATAAACTCGAAGCGCTTCTGCTTGAAGGAAAACATAAAATAGATTATTTGCAGATAAAACGGATAGCGCATAACATAAAAGGGAGCGCCGGTTCATACGGCATTCAGATATTATCGGATATTTTTCAGCAGTTTGAAGACAATATAAAATCGCTTGAACAAAATAATATCCGCATAATCAGCGATTATAATATTGACGCGCTTCTTTCTCATATTGATTTTTCAAATTTATTATTTGAAAGAATTCTCAATGAAAACTACGAGGTTTCAGACATAGTTTTAAAATATTCGGAAAAAAATTTAAAAGTAAGAATTAAAGAATCCGGAGAGGAAGGCGATAGCGCCAGTCCGGACTCCGTTTTAAAAAACGTTAATTCGGGAAATCAAAATAGAATAAAACCGCAAGAAAACAGCGGTTCCAACTCCGAATTTGAATCTGAAACTAAAACGCCCGAATATAAAAATACGGTTCCGGCGCCCGCGGTAAAATTAAGGATTCTGTTTATTTTGAAATCAGTTATAATAAAACAAATGATAATGTCGCATCTTGAGAAAAAAAGAATCGCGGTTGAATTTATAGACAAAATCGAGTTCTCGCTCGAAAATATAAGACGTTTCAAACCCGACGTAGTTATAGTGAATTATATCGAAGAATGTTTCAGCGGAGCGGGTCTTTGCGCGTTGATAAAATTATCGTTTATTCCAAGAAATATAATTACCGTTCTGCTTTCATCCGAAGACGGCGCCAATATTTTAGGGAAAGAATATTGCGATTACATTGTAAAAAAAGACGAAAGAATGTATGCGAAAATAAATTCGATTATCGAAAACCCGTCGGCTGGAAAAAATTTATAACAGCATTTTAAAATGCGTAAACTATTTTTTTTTAGCGTAATTTTAATAATCGGTTTTAATCTTATTCTTGTGGAAAAAAATCCCGCTCAAAATTTATCCGATAATCAAAAGGAACTATTAAATTCGGTTTTCTATAAGTTTCGGGAAAATGATTTTACGGGCGGGGCGGCTGAAATCGAAAGATTTTTAAAATTGAATAATTCTGAAAAACATTACTTATTATATTTAAATCTTGGAAACGCTTACGCTTTTTTAAATAATTCCGGCAAAGCGCTTGAGAATTATAAAAACGGACTGCGCCTCGAACCCGACAATCAGGATTTAATAAATAATGCCGTTAAAATATTAGTTTCGGATAAGCGCTACGAAGAAGCGGTATTTTTCCTAAAAAAAAATATTATGACAGGGTATGCCGGATACGAATTTTTAAAAACGCTTGGAGATTTATACGCCTATATAAAAATGTATGAAGAAGCTTCCGAATATTATGAACGGTATTTAAAGATAAACCCCGGCAATGTTGAAATTATCGAAAAATTATCGAAAATAAATTATTTGATAGGAAATTACGAAAAAGCGTTGAACTTTTTCAATCAATTATACGCTATAAAAAAAAAAGACGCGGACTTAATTTTCAAATTAAAATTGCTTATAAAATTAAGCAGGCATAACGAAGCTATATCTTTAGCCGGAAATATTGAAAATAATTTTGGAGCGGACGCCGAATTATTTTTTTTAAAGGGATATTGTTTTTATAAATCCGGCAATTACGCCGGAGCTTTATCAAATTTTCAAACTTCAAAATTATTCAACGAATTCAGAGTCGATTCTCTAAAATATATAAATGAAATAGAAAGGCGGGAAGGAAATTGAGAAAAAAATACGATTTGAAATCAATAGAAGATATTGATTCTATGACATATAAAGACGTAATCTCATATTATAAATCCTATTACAATCCCGGTATGCTAATATTTTATAAAGCTCTCGGATTTGATAAATTTATTCCGGTAAAAGCCGAAGGGATGCATATCTATCTTGAGAACGGCAGAAAAATACTCGATTGCACGGGAGGCGTGGGTGTTTTAAATGTCGGGCATAATCATCCGAGAATACTCGCGGCAAGAGAAAAAATTAATAGAGAAAAAAGAATGGAATTCAGCAAGGCTTTTTTGTCGCCTTATATAGCTTTGCTTGCGAGAAATACGGCGGAAATTTTTCCGGGAGATCTGGAATATTCTTTTTTTTGCAACAGCGGTTCGGAAGCGATTGAAGGAGCGATGAAAACCGCGGAAAAATATCAGGGATTGGAAAAGGATATAATTTTGTATTCGGATAAATCGTTTCATGGAAAAACCCATGCCGCTATGTCTGTCTCGTCGCTTGACGATTCGAAAAAGTATTTCAAACGCTTGTCCGGATGCGTCAGTTTTAAATATAATGATTTCGAGGATCTGGAAAATAAAATTATTGACAATAAAAACAGGGTTTGTTCCGTAATTTTAGAAGCGATTCACGGGACGCGCGTGATTATACCCGACGACGGATATTTGCAAAAAGTAAGAAAATTATGCGATAATAATGATATTATTTTAATTATGGACGAAGTATATACCGGATTCGGCAGAACCGGCGAAATGTTCGCTTTTGAACGCGAAAATATTGTTCCGGATATAGTTTGTTTTTCAAAATCGTTAGGCGGCGGCAAAGCCACTATCGGCGGATTCATTATGAGAAAAAAAATATTTGAAAAAACTTGGGGCGCGTCAAAGGATTCATTAATTCACACAACGACTTTTTCGGGTATGAGCGAAGAATGCGCGACCGCCATAGAATCTCTCAATATTATCAACGATGAAAATCTCGTTGAAAATTCGGAAAAACTCGGATTATATTTTAAAGAAGAACTGACTGCCTTAAAAAATGAATTTCCGGATATTATAAAAGAAGTAAGAGGCCGCGGGTTATTAATCGCGGTCGAATTCAACGATGAAAACTCCGGTTTGAAAAGCGTTATAAGCGGAGTAATAAAAAAAACGGGATATTCGCTTCCGGAAATATTCTCGGCTATGATAATTGGAGAATTTTTTCACGCCTACGATATTATGGCTTATTTAAGTTATTCGAGAAGAGATATCCTTGTGTTTTCTCCGCCGCTCATAATAACAAAGAATGAAATAGATTATATTATAACTTCATTTAGAAAAATATTAAAAAACAACATATCCGAATTATCATTAAAAACCTTTTTCAGAATCATAACTTGATTTAACCTAAGCCGAATTTCATCGGAAAAGGATAACCGTATAATTTGCTCTTAATCCTTTTCCGGAAATTCGGCTTTATATAATATTCGGAAATCGTTTCGCGATTTTCTCAACTTTTTAAAAGTTGAAGAGTAAAAAAAACGCTATGATGCTGTAATTTATATAGGTTTCGAACCCAAATAATGCATTTGGGTTAAAGCTCTTCAAAAAATATTCTTGCCGTAATTACAAGAAATTTATTGATAAGATACTAAAAACCGCATAAGGATTTTGAAAACTTGTTCAGACAGCATAGAATACTTGTTTCAGACAATTTTTCAAAATCTTAAAAAC
>DAINAU010000250.1:0-4555 GCA_036733285.1 bacterium | reverse complement strand
CGCCGTATTGGAATATTCAATAAATTCAACCGGAGATACTCTTATAACTATAACCGTATTTGACATAACCGGAAATACCTCTTCGGCTGTGATAAATTTAAAAGACGATATAATAGCGCCAAACACGTCGGCTATAATATTGCCGGCGGTTGACGGAGACACGATATCCGCCAACGGACCTTTTGTCTGGTCGGTTTCCACAGACACAAAAACAACGGAAATTCAGTCGGGTTTCAAACATTACCTTGTTGAAATAGACACGGGAATTTTGTTTGAAAACTCAAACCTTAAATATCAGAGATTTGTTTTAACAGATACGGGATTGGATTCCGCGGAACCCGGTTACGATATTTCCAAACTAACGCCTGACACTTATTATTTAAGAGTTACCGTAATTGATAATGTCGGCAACAGCGATTCTTCAGTAAGAAAATTTACAACTGAAAGCGCGCCTCCGAGCATTCAGCAGATTTATGTTACTGTAAATCCGGCTGACAGCGGGATTTGTTTGTTCCATTCAAACGAAACAGGAACAATCGACACTTCATTAATTGTAAATGAAGACACTGTATATTTTAATTCAAATAATTCTGTTTCATTCAATCTTAGAGTTATATGGGACGCAGTGAACGGAAAAGATACTTTTGTATTTGGAAATATATTCGGAGCGGGAATAATATCCGATACAGACAGAAATAATTCGGCGGAATATAATTATACGATAAACGGAGTAGAAGGGAAACAAATATTAAACGGATATGATTCGACAGGATTAAACTGTACTTCTTACATTAATTATGTCAACGACACTGTAGCTCCATTAGTTACGAGAGTATATCCTGAAATAGCAGGATTTATTAATGATTCAACGCCGCAATTTATATGGTCTGACACAATAGACGATAAATCGGGATTAAAACAATACGCGTTGGAAATAAGCGATTCCAGTTCTTTTTCAAATATAATTTATACCAATATAACGAGAGATACGAATATTACATTATCTACGGACAGCGGATTGACAAACGGGACATATTACTGGAGAGTATTATTTGTTGATAATGTAAATAATAATAGCGATACTTTTGCATCCGGCGGAGACAGTTTTATAATAGACTTAACGCTTCCGGTAATTCAAAGCATAGTATTCGCAGCTACTTCGGACACGGCGTTTTATTTTACAAACCGCAGCGTTGATACGGCAATTTTGAGCGGAGATACAGTGTGGTATAACGGCGTCTATGCCAACACTATTACTATTAATGTAAGCGTATCGGAAATGTATTTAGCTCAAATTCAGGCAAATTCGCTTTTCGGAGAATCAGTTCAAAGCGATACTGACAGTCCGGCAAGTTTTATCTATTCAATAGAAACAAATTCAAATGATACGGTTTTATATATAACCGCTTACGACAGCGCGTTGAATTATTCAACGGTTCCTGTGAATATTATAATGGATAACGGAAGACCTGACACTGCGATATATTCAACTCCGCTTCAAGGCGAAACAAACGTATCAAGCGCTCCCTCTTTTACATGGATTGCCGCAATAGACAGTCCTTATGGAAAAGCGTGCGGAATAGCTTATTATATTATTGAAATATGCACTGAAACATTTTCATCCGCAAATATTTTATTGAGCGATACGTCGTCTTCGGTAAATTATAACGTTCCATCGGCATACAGACTATTGCCTGACACGGATTATTACTGGAGAGTTTTAGCCGTTGACAGAGTAGGCAATATATCCGATTCATCGATAAGCGATACGAGATTATTCAGAACCGGATTAATTCCTTTGCCCGGCGAAGTAATCATATCTGAAATAATGTATAAACCTTTAGGAAGCGAATCAAGTTCGAATTCTTACGAATGGTTTGAAATATATAATAATTCTAATAAAACGTTTAATATGAACGGATGGTGGTTTAAAGACAACGCTTCAAATACTGTAACAATCGGAGATTCCGTTTTAGTTCCTAATGATTATTTTGTAATTGGAGCGTCGGGCAATTCTTGGATAGATTTTCAATATAAAATTTCTACAGGAATTAATTTATCTGCTTCCGGCGATACAATACTTTTGTATGCGGCGGATAATACTTTGATTGACAGCGTGGATTATAGTTTATCTTCGTTTAATCCTACAGCCGCCGTTTCTCAATCGATTTATTTAACCAATTTAAACGCTGATAACAACGAGGGGTCAAATTGGCAGAAATCCGAATCCAACAAATTTTACAGCGAATTTGGGATTTACGGAACGCCGGGATATCCCAACGCTTGGACGCGGAGCGAAGCTCAGTTTGTTAATGTTCAGCTTGGAAATATGACGTCTTACAGATTCGGCGATACTATTTATGTTTTACTGAACGATCCGGATCAGAATACGGATACTTCGAGTATAGAAACTATTGCGGTTAGTTTGTTCACCGGAACCGAGACTGAAACTATAATTTTATCTGAAAGCGGTATAAGCGCGGATACGTTTTTCGGTCAGATAAAATGCGATTCCGGAAACGCGGCTGCGGACGGAATATTGAAAGGAGACAGTTCCGGATTTACAATTAGATTAACTTATATTGACCCGAATGATACTATAGCTTTTGAAAGAGATACCGCTTTAGCTTACGCTAACGTAAGCAGCTTGATGATTTTATCTATAACCGATGTTCCGTGGGAAATAATAGACAGAGGCGCGTCAAACGTAGAAATCCAGAGATTTTATATAGCAGGCAATACTGCCGGCGATACTATAATAAATTTCTCTATAAAAATATCGGGGAAAACAAATATTGGCGATTCGATAAATTTGGCTGTCTGGTATGATAATAATCCTGTTGGATTGGACGCGGGAGACGTTAAAATAGGTTATTTAAATACAACCGACAGTATAACTTTTGACACAACTGCGGCAAACTGGCAGATATCGGGAGCCGGAAATAATTTTATATTAACGGCAGACGTTAAAACGGACGCTCCGATGCAGGGCTGGTTCAAAATAGGGTTCGATACTCTGTGCGCAGTATCATCGTCCGGCGACAGCGCTCCGGCGGCTCAACAGTTATCTAATTCAATGCATTATATAAGAGCTCCGTTATGGTGGGTTCGCCAAGATGTAAATTTAGATTATAGCGCTGATAATGCGTATTTAATAGATTCAAATAATACGGTGGCTGTAAAGATTGTTACTTTGCATAATCCGGGAGTTTTTGACTCTTCCGGAAAAGATATGTATGCAGTTGACGGACAGAATGATTCCGGAATAAGAATAAGATCGGACGTTAATTTAAATGGCGTAGCCGGTTTAGGGGAATACGATACAATCTACGCCCTTGCGACAAGCGTTGACAGTTATAATGGAATTTTCAGATTAAACGTTTCAAATATTACAGAAAATATAAGGTTAATCGGACAAGCAGACACGATTCTTCCGCTTGGATTAGATTTTTATGAAATTAAATCCAATGCGAGCGAATTGATTGAAAACAGATTAATAAAAGATACGGGCGTTGTTAGTTATAAGAGCGGAAACAATATTTTTATTACTGATAGTTTCGGAACAAGTTACGTTTATATAACTTCTGCCGCGGGCATTACTACTACTGCGTTCGGAGTAGGAGATACTTTAGTTGTCACAGGTATAGCCGGACAATACGATAATTCTTCGACTAACGATTCTCACGAGATTTTGCCGAGGTATCAATCTGATATAGTTTATACTGTGAGAACTCCGCAGATAATTGCGGTTTCGGTTGATTCGGTCGAAGATACTTACACATACAGAGATATAATAGATTCCGCGGTATTAGGCGTTTCAAACAAGATTGCGGATACCGTGTATTTCAATAATAAATATTACAATATAATAGGAATAAATGTTACGGTTTCGGACGCAAATGATAGTTACGCCGTTGGAAGCGGCGCGTTTCTTGAACAAGCCGGAACCGCCGATTATAATAATTCGGACAGCGTTTATACTTTGAATTATCAAATTGATTCAACAATTTTAACTAATACTTATGCGGTAGTAACCGCGTATGACGCCACCGGATATAATGACAGCGTTACATTATATTTTCAGCTTGATATAACTAATCCTACGATAGCTGTTTTAGACACTCCGGTAGCCGGCTTGGAAGTTCAGGGATATGCCGAACTAAAATGGTCGGGCGCTTCGGATACGGAATCCGGAATAAAAAATTATAAAGTTGATATTGCGAATGATTCGTTATTCAATACGATTGTATCTACGACATTTACTTCTGACACATATTTGCTTATGCCTGGCGGAATAGGAAATGATACTAAATGGTGGCGCGTAACAGTTTTTGATAATGTTTATAATTATGACACAAATACAAATATCGACAGTTTTATATTATTGAATCAACTGCCGGTTATAACGAACGTATCGGTATTTGATACGCCTTCGTATAATGTTTCGTTTGCTTCGGATGTTCATAATTCCGATACTTTAAATACTGTAATCGACACAATATACTTTAATAATTCCAATACAGCGATAACATTGAATTTCTACGCGTATTGGAAT
>DAINAU010000249.1:0-4633 GCA_036733285.1 bacterium | reverse complement strand
AATATAGTTTTGCAGTTTTTCATCTGTCAGATTTGTCTTATACTCTTCGGTAAGTTCGTCAAAATAAAATTTAATTTTTTTTGTTAATTCTTCTATTTTTTGATTTAATTTTATTTCCTGCCGAATCGCCGATGATTTATGATATGTTACAACAATTTTTTGTTTTTTTCCAAACACTTTTTTTTCGTTTGAATAATACGCGTAATCGCTCTTTTTGTCTTTAAATTTTTTTAACGGTATATCCATTAATTCTTTATGCCAATCCTGTCGAAGAGAACCGACTACCGAAACTTTAATATTATTTTTTTGGGCGGCGGCTTCCATTTCATTATAATTGTCTTCCGAATTATTCCCTTTATCGTAAGATACGAATAATTCATCCGCGTTTTTATATACTGCCGCATACTGTCCGATTACTTTTGTAATAAAGGTTGGAAACAATGAAATATCATTATAATTTCCCTTATAAATTTCATTTACCAATGGAATTTCATACTCGGCTGTCGCCGCGATGCTTAAAGTAATCTGATTTAAAAAATTTCTTCCGTCTTTGTTTTTGCCTCTTGCGCAAAGCAACGTCTTGCCGTTATTATTATCTATATAATTATAAAAATTCGTCGAGTCAATATATAAAAATTCGGAATGTAATTTTTCTTTATTCATCAACGCGTTTAAAAAATCTTTTTGAAAATCATCTATGTTCTTGTTTTGACCGAATTCCGCTTCCAGTTTTTCAATCTGCTTTTGGGTTTCTTCAGTTAATTCCTTTTTCTTTAATTCTGTTATTTTATCGCGTTTTACGCTTATCGCTTTTTCGCTTATTATTGAATCGTATGCTTTCCAATAATTTTGCGAATTGAATTTTGACGCGTCAAGTCCGTAATGTCGTTTCAATATACTTTTATTTATAAAATCCTCTATCTTGCTTTTGGGCTCCGCTTCGTGAAGCCGGTGAATTATCGCGGCTAATAGATAATCGGCGGTGTCAACGCCCGAAAAAGAAGCGGGGAAATGCTTTCGCAGCAGTTCTCTGATTTCAAGCCGCTCAATAACTTCAATCGCGGCGGCTTCTAATCCGAACCGTTCAAGTTCAAATTCAGCCGGTTTTGTTTTATCGCTTAGTTTAGCCAGAACATTCTCTAAAGTTCCTAAATATTTATTCTCCGTTATGACTTCGCTTTTTCCGGTGTTACGCGTTTTGCCCGAATTCTTTTTATTAGTTTTAACGCGGTAACAATTTTTATACACAACATACTTTTTTTTGCCTCTCGTAATCGTATTTATTGAACCCGACATGGATTGCCTCCTAAAAACAGACGAAAATTATATTTACTACAATATATCACAATTTTCAATATTTATCAAGTATTATTTTAATTTTTTTATTCACTACACTATAGATTCAATATTTTACCGTATTATAAACGCTTTATTTGATTTTTTTGTGGCTTTTAGTTAAAGTCGGGTCTTAAAACGAATAGACAAGCGTTAAAATTTTAAAAATATAAATATACCATTCCTAAAATTGAAGAATTGCCTAAATATTTACAAACTGCTGGCAAAAAAATTTTTTTTTAATCAAATAATAAACTGCAAAAGTATGGCGTAAAGTGGAGGGGGATATAGATTTATTCAAAATTTTATTACCTGTTTTTTGTATAATATTGAAAACTTTTTGACGGTCTAATTTTTTATTAATCGGCATAGTTATTAAATATTCAGTTTGATTATTGATTAATTGGTTATAAATGCAAAGCATTTTATAAGTATTGTCCGGTATTATTACGCTCCGTTCTTTATCGTTTTTGTCTATAATTCGTAAATAATAAACGCCGTTATTATTTATTACATTATTTTTTTTAGCGTTTATTAATTCAGAAACTTTTAAACCTGTCTTAATTAAAAAATTAAAAATCAAATGAATTTGAAAAAATTTTATATTATCGGATTGTTTAAATTTATCGCTAAAATGATTTAATATTTTTTCAATTTCCGGTTCCCTTAATAAATCGTCTTGATTAATTTTTCTTTTTATATCCTTTCGCAATAAATGCTTTTCAATTTTTGACAAAGTATTAAAAGGCGATATAAAATTTTTATTTATTTTTTCCAATTCAAGCATTAAATTGCGTAAAGCCATTATTTTTGAACGAAAAGAATTATTTGAATATTTTTTTTCAAGTTCGGCGGCGTATCTGATAATATCGGTTTTTGAAATATTAATTATTTCATTCATTCCAATATTCATAAATTTTAAAAAATCATTTAACGCTAATTTATAAACAAAACCTGTATTCGGGCTTAATGCCGCATAATATTTTTTCAAACTCATTTCATAATTAATTTTATTTTCCATTGTCTAACCCCTCTCTTTTAAATAGTTCAATCCCCTATACGCCGGAAGCGTCTAAAATAAAAATTTATTAATCCAAAAATAAAAAAAACTAGATCGGCTCTGATTACATTCAATTATTAAAACGGTTTTACTACGCCGTAGTAAATACGTAGTAAAAATTAGTAAAAAGTAGTGAAAACTAATGAAATTCAAAAAAAATCTTGACAAACGAAATACTTTAAATATAATATCAGAAATTCAATTGAAACCCTTGATTTTTCAAGGTATTTGAGTATTTAAGCAAATCAATAAAACAACGCGGAGAAGTGGCCGAGCGGTTTAAGGCGGCGGTCTTGAAAACCGTTGAGGGCGATGAGTCCTCCCGGGGTTCGAATCCCTGCTTCTCCGCCACTACTTTTAACAAACCATAAACACATTATATCATTTAGTATCATTTAATATCAAAACATAATAAAAAATAAGGGTTTGGAATCATTAAATTTTGTTCTTGCTTTTTACGGAAATGTCATTTAATATCATCTAAAAACATCTAATATCAAAACAAATGGACACTTTTGGACACTTAAGTGGACACTTTTATATAAAAATTTCAAAGATGGACACTCAAAAAGTGTCCACTTAAAAAAAATGGTGATATTTATGGGTATTATAAAGAAAAACGGTAAGTGGATTGTTGATTATCGTATTGAAAAAAAAAGATTGAGGAAATCCTTTAGTAATAAAAATAAAGCCGAAAGTTTTTATTATTCAATTAAAAATCAAAAAAACATACAATCAGTTAATGATGAAAATTTATTATGCGAATTCATTGAAACTTATAAAAATTATAAATTCCCGAGCGTGTCCGCCGGTTCGCAAAAAAAAATAAAAGCTAATTTACAAATATTTTTAGATTATATTAAAAAAAGCTTTTCCGAAAAAATAAAAGTAACAGGTATAACTCCAAAAATTCTGATTGATTTTATAAATGAACAAAATAAAATATTTGCTCCCCAAACTATTAATAATAGAATTGTTTATATCCGCGAATTGTTCAAGTTTGCCGTTGATATGCAAATCATAACTGAAAATCCTGTTATAGTTAAATTTGTAAAAGAAAAGAAAATATTACCCGATTATTATTCAAAAGAAGAAATTGAAAAAATGATTACCGCGGCAAAAGGAAAAATGAATTATTATGTAATTATAAATCTTCTTTTATACACGGGGATGCGAAAGCAGGAAATGGAAAATTTAAAATGGGTTCATATTGATTTTGAAAAAAATATTATAACTATATTTTCATCAAAAGATTTTAAAACTAAAACTTCAAGGTCCAACAGGAATATTCCGTTAAATTTGAATTTAAAAAATATATTATTGGATTGGAAAAATAAAGAATTAAAAAAATCCGAATATGTTATACATACAGCCGAAGGCAATAAGGATATGCGAGTTTATGAAAAAATAAAATATTTCCTTTTAAAACTGGGGATAACGGGCGATCTGCATAAATTCAGGCATACTTTTGCGAGTCATTTGATAAATTCAGGCGTCGGACTTTATGAAGTATCAAAATTATTAGGACATACCGATATTAAAACAACAATGATTTACAGTCATTTGTGTTCCAATTTTCTTGATAACCAAATTAATAAATTAAATTTTACGCAGTCCGCGCTTGCTGTTCAAACCACTTTTCACATTTAGCTTTGTTGAATCGTTGAATATTGCCGCATTTCATTACCGGCATTCCTTTTTTAATTAAACGCCGTATTGTTGTTTTTGATTGAATTTTAAAAATTTCAATAAATTCTTCCGTAGTCAAATATTCTGCGTATGGCATAACTCACCTCTAACATATAATTTATATAATTCGCATATATAACATTGCCGGTCATAGCCGGAACAGATCCAATACCACGGGCAGCGCATCATTTTTTTCCTAATAACATAATTTTTTCAATAACCTCAATACCATTTTCGATTATTAGCTGCTGCAGAAAATACGGAAAAATTTCACAAATTGTTTCGATTGAAAATTCGCGCGCGAAAGTATGTCCTGAATAATTCAGATAAAAATGTATTAATTCATGTAAGACAGTTATAAAAACATTTTTATTTTCAACATATATTTCCGGCGGTAAATAATTCAAATGCCCGGTAAGCTGCGGGTTTAAATGTTTTATATTTTCGTCGATTATTTGAATTGTGATTTCGCGCGATAATAGTTTAAGCCGTAAATAATTTCAGACAACCCGAAGTCAGGGGAACGAATCTGATACCATATTGAAAAAA
>DAINAU010000248.1:0-4684 GCA_036733285.1 bacterium | reverse complement strand
CAGGCGATTCGGTTTCGCCTTTGCCTGATAATTTGACCGGATTAAACGAAGGAGCCGATTATTTTATTTTAGTCGCATCAAGTTCAACCTGTAATTTTAACGATAAATTTTCAGTATCCATTCCTAAATACGGAATAGAGTATTCGTCGGGAGACCAAAATCCTTACTCTGATTATTATTCGGAAACTATTAGCATAGGCGTTCCTACTACGTTTAAGGATATGCTGACAGAAAGCGGAGACACATATATTTCGGCAAACTCGGACACTAAAGCCATTATCGGAATAAATGTTTATGATAATGCCGGCTTTGCGGACGGCGGCCTTGAAATTAATTCCATACTGGTTCAGTTTTATAATGTGGACGGTTTTACGTTTGACGATTTAGCGAATGCGGATACGACAATAAAAAGCGGAATATCATTATATGTTGACAATAAAGCTGAAGGAATTCAGGGCATTTTAGACGATAAAGATACGTTTGTGGAATTGTTAACCACTCCGTCGAGTCCGGCTCCTCTTCAATATTTATTGAAACCAAAAAATAATATCGACGTTCCCAATACAAACGACGGCGGCGGAAATCCCGACATATTTGCGGTTATTAAAACATCTTCGTCGATTGACTTTTTAAAAGAAGGAAATAAATTCAAATACGGAATATCGGCTCAAGGAATAACGTTTACAAATAATCTTAAAAACGCATACGGATTCAAATCTGCCAATAATGTGATAGCGGATGTTAACGGACCCGGAGACGCAAGCAAATATCCGGCTACCGGAACTAAAACCTATAAAGACGGAGATACGATTACTATAAGTCTGACATACACTAACGCGATACATGATTACCGCGAATTAACGGTTTGGGCTAATTTTAACGGGATAGATTCTAATCCGGCAAATCCGGCGTCTGATTATATAGAAACAGCGACGACAAACGGTCAGGGAGTTTATACTTTAGTTCATTTCATAGACACTGAAAATATAACTGCCGACGGTTTAAATAAACCTATATATATTTTCGCTAAAGACCCGCTGAATAATCAAACAGATTTGCCTGTATGGTATGCCGAACTTGATAATTATCCGCCCGTATGTTATTCGCTTTATACAAATGACGATTCTCAATATAGAAACGAAGCGATAATAGTAAGCGGACAGACGGATCCGGTTAATCATCCCGTATATAAGAATGGAAGCGTTATAAGAATATATACAAGATGGGACAATACGGTCGACAGAGTCGTCGGCAATTTTGGAACCATAGATTCGGTTTTCAGCGCTCAGGAAGTGATTTTTACTAAAGTTGGATCTACGGACACATGGTATTGCGAATATACAATATCTATGGATAATTCAACTCTTGACACTCCTGTTGCGGTATTGAAAATCAGCGGATACGACGTCGACGCCGCCACAGACACTTATTTTAAAGCGGCTCTTGATAATACGCCTCCGAATTTCGGAAGCTGCGTATTGACTATTGAAAGCAGAGACGGAGCCGAGAAAAACGGAGCAAAAGGTTATGTTAAAATGAACGATGGAATTATACTGAATATTTCGCAGTTGACCGACAGTCTTGATTCCGCATATACTTCGGTAAGTTTTGCTCAAATAGCCGGAGACGCAGCTCCATACGGAAAAATCGAAGCTCCGTTTAAGACGTCGAATGGGAAATTTATTAATTATAATTTTCAGGCGGAATATAATTTATCCGCCACATACGTTCCGGATATAGAAAACACTTTTATAACTATCCGGTTAAAAGACGTGGCAGGCAATGAAACTACGATTGACACTTATATTATTTCGCTTGATAAGACAAAACCTGCTGGCAATATAAAACTGCCGACGGATAATCAAGTCTTTAATAATAATCTTATAAATATACTTGGAAACGCAAACGATCCGGACGGAAACAGCAATATCCCGGAGAAACAGGCGTCGGAAATTTATAAGGTTCGAATAAAAGTGGAAGCCGACACAAATCTTGATGGAATCTATTCGGATTCTATATGGTATAACGGCGCCGAGGTTATAAATGCCGCGGATACGGTTCATGGCAAACTTGATTACGACCAATGGCAGTTCTTTTTAACGTGTTCTGAAACTGCAAATTTAAGAGTAACCGTAAATATAATAGATAACGCCGGAAACGCGAGCGGATATATTGACACGACAATTATTAAATACAGACCGTATTATTCGGACGTTGCCGCGGCTCAATTATCTTATATGTCGGTTATGCCGAATCCTTTTTCGCCAGACAGCGACGGAATAAAAGATTATACTTTAGTAGAATATCAGTTGAATAAAAGCGTTGATACAACCGTTTTAAGGGTATATAATTATAATGGAGAATTGATAAGAACCATTATTGTTGACGGACAAAAAGCCGGAGCAAATCAAATCAAGTGGGATGGAACCAACGACGCAGGTTTTACTGCGGCTGAAGGAAATTACACGCTCGATATTCTGATTACGGATAACTCCGAGAATATAACCCGCGACAGCGCCACAGTTAAAGTCGATTATACAAAACCGGCGATTTCGAATTTAAGCGCGTTCCCCAATCCGTTTTCGCCTAACAACGACGGTATAAAGGACTACACCACAATTAGCTTTAATGTTTCAGGAATAGACGCCGCCGTTTCTATAGGCGATATTTCTTTAGTTAAACAAACAGGAACCCCGGTATTGCAGACTCAACCTGCATTTTTGACTGGACCGAATATGATTCCGGTTCCTTCGGAGCTTGTTTTAATAACAAAAACGCTTGTTAAAAACGAATGCAGATTTATACTACGAGGCAAAGATAGCGATGGAAACACTATATATTCTGAAGAAACCGTAATAGAAGCCGGAACGAATGCGAATAAAATAATTAATATTTCAGGCGTATATTCGGAAGTTTCAAATTTCAGTTATTGGACGACAGAAGCCACAGATTCCGAATCGTTTGAATATTTATTTGATTTGAGAACAAAAGCCGGAGCCGCGGCTTTGAGCATTTATACTTTAGCCGGCGAAGGAGTAGAAAGTCTCGAAGTTCAGCCCGCTTTTATCGGCAACGGCAATTATTCGGCTGTTTGGCAAGGGGCGTCGGTTTCGGACGGACATTATATTTATAGAATTATTGTAGAAGACGAAGCGGGAAATGAAAGCGTTAAGGAAGGAAGAATAAGGGTGTTGAGCGGAACCGCCGAAGATAACTCGATAGCGTTTACGCCGGCGTCGAATAGTTATTATAATCCTAATATTTATAAATCTATTTATGAGCAGAACGGACCTCTAACGTCTATTTCGGCTCAGCTTACGCAAGCGGATTTGGGCATAAATATGGAAAAATCATCTATATTATTGAAACGGGTAGCCACTGGAGAAATGATAGCCGGATATAAAACTATAGAAGATAAAGACAGAAAGTTTATTTATCATTTTATTTATCCGATTGAAAACATTCCTCAAAACGACGGAGAATACGAGATTATTCTTGACACAAAAGACGATTTTGGAAACGATATAGAGAGTTATACAAGCAGATTTTATATTGATTCTCAAAAGCCCGAGTTTTTGAACGCGTATTACAGGAATTCCGCCGGAGATTCGCTTTTAATACATAATGCTAATATTATTTACGGAGTAGACACTATTATAATAGCGGTTAAAGACAATTTATCCGGATTGTTGAGCTCGGCTGTCGGCATATCAATCCAACATTATTCTCCGCTAAAAGGAAACTCGTATTTATCCGGAATTATAAGCGTAGATTCGGCTTCAACCGGAAACGACACGCTATATTATAATTTAGTCAAACCGTGGAACATCAACGATACGACAATAGACGGCAAATGCACAATGACAATAATATTGCATGATAACGCCGGCAACACGGTCAGTTATGGAATCAATTTCACGATAGATTATACGCCGCCGGTTATTACCGTATCAAATCCGGTAAATTACGCCAAATTATCTTCCGCTTCAGAAAGAGTGATAAGTTATGATATGGTTTTAATACTTGATGTTTCTGGAAGTATGGGATCAGGACCGGGGTCGGCGATGGAAGGACAGATTAATGCGACATATTCTATGATAGACAATATGCCTGAAGGCGCAAGAATAGGAATAGTTACTTTTCATACTACGGCGTCGCTGCTTCATCAGATATCTTCCGATAAAACATCTTTAAAAAACGCAGTATCCGGTTTGGTTCCAGTTGATTTAACGTATTACGCTCCCGCGATAGATATCGCTTCTTCGATGCTTGACGCTTCAAGCGCTTTAAATAAAAAGATAGTGATGATTTCCGACGGAATACCCTACGACGGTCCTGCGGCTTTAATAAGCGCGGCGAGCGCGAAAGGAAAGGGATATACGATTGACGCTATAGGTTTTGGCAATGTGAGTTATTTCGATATTTTGAAACAGATAGCGGCTACAGCCGGCGGAACATTTTACAGCGCCCCGTCAAATACCGAACTTAAAACTATTACTACCGGTATAGTTAAATCAGTATCGGTCAATTCTGGTTTTATGGGAACCGTTATGGATTATGGTTCAGGAGTGGCGAAATTATTTATTAATAATTCTGAAATATCCGATTCTGATAAAAATTCATATGCTACTTGGAATTATGAATATATCTCAAAAATTAAAAACGGATATGATACGATTACTTT
>DAINAU010000247.1:0-4719 GCA_036733285.1 bacterium | reverse complement strand
ATTTTCTGCCTCATTCGCCCAAATAAAGCAATAGATGAAATTTGGGCGAATGAGGCGGAAAATAGATTAAAAGCATACAATAATGGAAAATTAGAAGGCATATCATACGAGAAAATTTTTGGAGAGAAACTGTAGTATTATTGCAGTATAAAAAAATATTTTTTATACTGTTAATAGCTTTTCCGGTTTATCAGGCTTATGAATGTAATATTTAATATATTGTCTAAATTATTGGGTTGATAGGATAAACTTTCTTAAATAATTAAATTATGAAAAATAAAAATATTATTCTGCTTGTATTCGACGGTTTACGCGCTGATAAATTATCCTGTCTTGGATATAATAAAAGAGATACCACTCCTTTTTTAAATTCAATAATAGATAAATGCGTTGTTTTTAATAAACATTATACTTGCGCTGTTCGCTCTTTATCAGCGCATATTTCACTTGTTACAGGCGTTCATCCGCATATCCATAAAGCCTGCGATGACTGGAGCGCTTATCTTGAAGATTTCCCAACAATTTTTCAGATTGCGCAAAAAAAAGGTTATTATACTTTTGGTATTTCAACAGACAATCCTTTCTTAAGAAGAGAGACAGGTTTTATACGAGGATTTGATAAATATATTCAGATTGTAAAATCAAATAAGCAGATATCTAACGGCCCTTTTTTATTAAAAAAAATCGATGAAAATTAAATACAAATAAAATTTATGGTAAATTAAAAAAATTGCATAGAATTTTATTTCCCGAATCGAAAAATAAAAAAGATAATCGGCAAATGTCGGAATTTTATTTGAAAAATGATCTCGGCGCCGCTAAAACATTCAATTTGCTTAGAGAAGAATTAGAAAAGTTAAATTTTTTAAAAAAAAATTATTTTGTGTTTGCGAATACGCTAAATGTTCATCGCCCGTTTCTGCCGCTTAAAGAATACAGAGAAATATTTGGAAAAGTCAATATAACAGATAATATTTTGCGGGCTAATTTTGATCAGAAAAAATTGTCTACCGGAAATTTTTTTTTAACAGAAAACGAATATAATGATTTGCATAAATTATATGATTGTCAGGTCAGATATATGGATGATAATCTTAAATCTTTTGAGGACAATCTTTTTGGTATTGATCATGCGATTAAATATGTAAAACAAAATTCAGAAGCTTTTATCAAGATGAATACTGTTATAGAAAGATTAAGAATCATTAGAAAAGAAAAAAATGGAAGGATATGGTGAGTGAAATTAGTGAGATCAATTATTAAACTTAAACAAAATTTTGAAAATTTGTTTTTTGATTTGGTAAGTAATAATATTTCAGATAAATTAGGATCAGTTTTGCGTTTGAAATATTTTAAAAAAAAGGGTTTGAATGTTGATGACAATTTTTGTTGCGATAGAAGAATAGATATTAAAGGTTATAATAATATAATAATTGGTAAAAATGTTAAAATTTCGAGTGATGTAAAAATTTATGCGCATGATTTTGGAAAAATTGAAATTGGTGATAATAGCGTAATAAATAGTAATTCTTTTATAGATTCTTCCCAAAAAGGAAGAATAAGAATAGGAAAGGACGTTATGATAGCACAAAATGTAGTAATTAGGGCAGCAAATCATAATTATAGAGATTTAAAAGTACCTATGAATATTCAAGGACATAATGGCGATTCTATCATAATTGGAGATGATGTTTGGATTTGCGCTAATTCTGTTATTACACCTGGAGTTACGATTGGATCTCATAGTATAATCGCTGCTGGGGCGGTCGTAACAAAAAATGTGGACGAATTTTGTTGCGTTGGAGGGGTTCCAGCAATAAAAATTTTTGACAGGAGATTATTAAAATAAAAAATGTTCAAGATTAAAAATATAGTAGATTTTCATACTCACATTTACTGGGGAGTAACTCCTTTAGGAATATTTCATAAAGAATTAATCGAGCAAACAGGCCCAGTTCTATATGTTGATGCCGGTAGCAGCGGATTACACACTTTTCCTGGCTTCAGAAAATATGTGGTTGATTCATCAGAAATACCTGTGTTTGCTTTTATTCATTTATGCGTAAATGGATTGACTTCTACAAGCGGATATGTTAATGAAATTGGCGAATTACAAGATAAAAAATTAATAGCTATAGAAGAAACCGCAAAAATAATTATAAAAAATTCTGACGTCATAATCGGTATTAAATTAAGATTGGATAAATGGACTGTTGGGGATAATGGCGAAGAGTTGCTTGAAAAGGCAATTGAGCTCTCGGATATGACAGGCAAGCCTCTTATGATTCATATTGCAGGCAGCGGATTGAAAATTGAAAAAATTTTTCCGAAACTCAGAAAAGGAGATGTGGTATCGCATATTTTTCGTCCTGAACCAAACAGTATTCTAAATGAAAATTTTAAAATTAAAAAATGTGTAATTGAAGCGAGAGAAAAAGGCGTTATATTTGATTTAGCTCATGGAGGAGGAGCTTTTTCATTTGAAATCGCTGAAAAAGCTATTTTACAAAAATTTTATCCCGATATAATTAGTTCGGATATTCATAATTTTTGCAGGGATACTCCGACAATTCTTGATAAATATGCGGATATTTATTTGATTAATCCTAAAAATCTTAAATCTCCGTTTATGACTCTTGCATTTGAAACAAAAGAGCAGGCACGGAAAGATATTCCTGCAGCTTTGCATCCTGCTGACTTTACAGCAAGACCGCAGATTTTGGAAAAAGAAGCAAATCCTTCTTATTATGATTTGATTTCAGAATTTGAAAAAATTACAGGAGTAGGAGCATTGCTTAACACTTCTTTTAACCTGCACGGCGATCCGATTGTAAGAGGACCGGAACAAGCTATCTATACATTTGAAAATTCTGAACTTGATATGTTGCTAATGAATGATATTTTGATTAGTAGGGTTAACGGATGATGTGAATAGAATT
Organism: bacterium; assembly: GCA_036733285.1. Taxonomy (GTDB): domain Bacteria; phylum JAGOBX01; class JAGOBX01; order JAGOBX01; family JAGOBX01; genus JAGOBX01. The sequence goes on along the minus strand of DAINAU010000247.1, from coordinate 1,780 downwards.
CCGGCAGTATTCTTTTAGTATTTAAAAAGTAAAATTTTTAAAATTAAAAAAAAGGGCGGAATAAATATGACTGAAATAGAATATAGAAAAAGAGTAGCTTTTGTAAACAGGAAAAAAGAATTGGAATATCTAAATTCTTATATTCAAAGTGAATCTGAAAATATTCTGTTTTTACATGGACCTAAATCAAGCGGGAAAACCGCCTTGTTATATAAATTGATTGATAAATTAAATTCAGAAAAAAGCAAATATGCAGTTAAACATTTTAATTTAAGAGAAGTTTTAATTTGCAGCTATAAAGATTTTATCCGTTCATTTTTTATTATAGAAGATAAAAAAGAAAAATTAAGAAAATATTTTTCGTCATTAAGCGCAGGAATATTTAAAATCAGTGAAGAACTTGCCGAAAAATTAGCAATGGTTAAAGTTGACCCATTTAAAATAATGAAGAAAGAATTACAAGATTTAAAGGAACAGAAAATAAAGCCGATAATAATAATTGATGAATTACAGGCATTGCAAGATATTTATATGAATGGAAATAGATTACTGATAAATGAAATTTTTAATTTTTTTGTTTCTATTACAAAAGAAACTCATTTGGCTCATGTTATCGTCGGCTCATCGGACGGATATTTTATTGACCAAATCTATAATGACAGTAAACTAAAAAAAACAAGTAAATTTTATGAAATTGATTATTTAACAAAAGAAGATGTTTGGGAATGGTTAAGCAATTTAGAAAAATATAGTAAGATAAAAGATTATATCTTGACAGAAAAAGAAATACAAAAAGTTTGGGACACACTTGGAGGAAGCTGCTGGGAAATACAATCATTACTTAGTGATTTTTTTGACGATGAAGTTGAAAAAGTATGCGAAGAATATAAAATTAAAATGAAAAATTTGATTGCAGATTATATTAAATTATCTTCTTTAAAAAATAAAATTTTAAACAAATTCGTTTTAAAAATTTTTAATAAATATGTGGATTTTTCAGATACAGATTTGCCGGAAAATAAAATCGAAGAGTTGCTTTCAGATATGGTTCATAATAATATTTTATATTATAATCCTACTACGGCAGAATTCTATCCTCAAGGAAAATCTTTGGAATGGGGAATAAAATTATATTTTAAAATATAATAATCATCTTCAACCATCTGAATTTGGAACAAACTGCGTTAGAGAATTATTTTTTTTAATGAAATTCGATTTAGGAAAATAATATGTTAAATGAAAAATCAATAAGACCTGAAGAAAAACGGGATTATGCATTAAAATTGATGAAACAAGATTTAAAAAAAATCTTGAAATCTGATATGGTGGAAATAAATTGTCCTGTTTGTTCTTCAAAAAAAAATCAATTAGTTTTTAAAAAAAACGGATATGATTTCGTGAAGTGTTTAGAATGTAGTATGATTTTTATTAAGAAGCGTCCGAATGTTAAAGTATTAGATGATTTTTACAACAATTCTAAAGGGATAAAATACTGGAATTCAGAACTATTTCCTGTGGTTGAGAATGCAAGGATTAAATTAGTGTATCAGCCAAGAGTGGAATATATTAAAACAATTACTAAAAAATTTATAAAAATACCAATAAAATTTTTGGAAATTGGCGCTGGATGCGGGAATGTATGTCAATTGATAAAGAAATCAAAAGTGTTTAATGAGGTAGATGCTATTGAATTTTCAAAAGAACGCGCTCTGGAAATTGAGAAGAAGATGGTATGATAAATAAAATATAGCGCGGGTTAACTTCGCGAAGTAAAATAAAA
>DAINAU010000246.1:0-4762 GCA_036733285.1 bacterium | reverse complement strand
CACAGCCGCTGCCGCCTTCGGCGTCGCCCTTCGGGACACGGCTTCGCCGCGTCGGCTGTGCCAGTCCGTTAACCGACATAATTAATTAAGGAGGAAAATCAATGTATCAGTTTATGGATTATGAAATTAAAATATTAGAATACTGTAAATATTTTAATGTAACAATTGATTCTTGCTGTCTAATTAATAACATTTATCATAAGTTTATGTCAGATAAAATTTTTATTTCTGGAAAGGGATTAGCCGATTTATTTGAAAAATTAAGTAATAATTCATTATTAAATATTAACAATGACGCAATATTCATTACTGATAAATGTATGAAAATTGTTTATGAACAAAATTTTACAGGAGGAAAAACAATGGATATAAATGAAATGAAATCTTTACGATATAATTTTTTAAAAAAATTATATGAAGTTTCAAATGCTTCAGAGCATGCAATATTCAACAAATATGATATTGGTAAAGATTTAATTATGAATGAACCAACTACAATGAATATATGTAATTATTTAGTTGGTGAAGGATTAATTAAAAAACAATCTTTAGCTGGTTTGATATCAATTACTCATTTGGGAATAAAAGAAATTGAATTTGCATTGTCAAATCCAGATAAACAAACCACATATTTTCCACCTGCAAATAATATTAAAATTATTAATATTCATAATATGACTAACTCTCAAATCCAACAAGATTCAGTAAACTCAACTCAAAATTTAACAATATCATATAGTAAAAATGATATTGATAAAATTAAATCGCTTCTTACAGAAATTGAAAATATTATTCCTCAATTAGATATTGCTAAAGAAGTTAAAGAATCGATAATTAATGAAAAAGAAACTATAAAAGCAATACTTTCAACCCCAAAACCCAAAATGAATTTTTTGAAAGAATCATTAAACGTATTATATAATTTATTTATTGGTATAACTGCAAATACTTTAACAAATCCTATCGTTCAGGGACTTTCAGCTTTGTTAGCTTAAATTTTTTTTAGGAGTTTAATACTATGGCACTAGTAAAATCATTGCAAAAAGACGCTTTAAATGAAAATATTGATATTTCAAGTTTATTAAGAAAAGCATATGTTGTTGCTTTTAAACTGAACATTGATAAATTTATAAAATGGATCGAGTTTGAACAAAATGGATATGACGCGGAAAAAGATTTACCAATTTATCGTTATGCATTTGGCGAAGTTTGCGTTAACAATCCATATAGAGGATTAGTTCCAATAATTTTATCTAATTTGGAAGGTTCAGAAAAATTACGAGAAAAATGTATTTTTCAATCTATTGAAGAAATAAAGGAATTGATTGTAAATACAAATCCTGAAAATCCATCTCTATTGATTCGTTATCCTTCTAAATTAGAACAATTACTTATGAGAGGAATGTCGATAAGACTAATTCCATATCTTGTTATAGATAAATCACAGTTACAAAAAATTATTTCGGCAGTTCGAAATGTTATTTTAAAATGGGCGTTAAATTTGGAAAAAGACGGTATAATTGGCGATGATATAGAATTTACTGAAAACGAGAAAGAAGCCGCTGCCAAAATTGTGTATAATATTAATAATTATATTGGAACAATGACAAATTCTCAACTTCAACAGAATACAAAAAATTCAAAACAAAAATTGAAGAAAAATTAATTACGTCGGTTAACTTGGCTTTTTACCTCACGCCTTCGGCGTGGCCGCTGAAGCGGTCAGCGCTTCGCGCCGAGTAAAAAGCCTATCCGTTAGATGACAGACTGCTTTTCAATATTTCGTTAAAAAAGATTGAATTAATTATCAATAAATAGTATAATTAATTAAAAAAAATTAAAGGTGTTAACTATGAAAACTTTAACAATGCAAATTCCAGATTTAGTTGATGTTGATTTATACGAATTAAAAAATTTATTAGCTGCTAATTTATACAGAATTGGAAAATTATCATTAGGTCAAGCATCAACATTAGTTGGTATATCAAAAAGAACATTTATGGAAACTTTAGGCAATTATAATATTTCAATATTTGACGATAATATTACATCTTTAGAAGAAGATTATTCTAATGCGTAACATTATTTCAAATACGAGTTGTTTAATAATTCTTGATAATCTTGAAATGCTTTATATTTTAAAGGAATTATATGGAAATATTATAATTACCGAAGAAGTTTTTAATGAGTTTGGCAAAGAAATACCCGATTGGATTAAAGTTGTTGAAGTTAAAAATAGGAATTATTTAAAAATATTAAATACGCAGGTTGATTTAGGAGAAGCAAGCACAATTGCTTTAGCAATGGAATCTGAAAATAATGTTATAATTCTGGATGATTTAAAAGCGCGAAAACTTTCAAAAACATTAAAATTAAAAATGACTGGCACGCTTGGAATTTTATTAAAAGCTAAAGAAATGAAAATAATAACTTCTATTGAAAATATTCTTTCTAAAATGGAAGATTTTAATTTTAGAATATCTTTGAGAGTTAAAAATTATATTATTCAAACAGCGAAAAAAATATAATTTTAAAAATGATGCAGTCCGGTCATCTAACTTGTGCTTTTACCTCGAGCCCTGCGGGCTCGGCGGCTTTGCCGTCACTCACTACGTTCGCGAGTAAAAGCACTATCCGTTACACGCCATAATTTAAAAAAATGGCATGTGGAGGAAAAATGAAAAAGATAATAATAATAATTTTTGTTTTATTTATTACAAATTTTGATTTATATGCGTATCATTTCAATTTTGATTATAAAAATATCGGAACAAGAGCATCTGCTTTGGGAGGTGCATATACTTCAGTAATTGATCAAACTAATTATAATTTTATCAATCCCGCAGCAATTAATTTTAATAATAATTTGAATATTAATTTGACATATCGGTTTCCGTCTGATGTTAAAATTCTTCCGGCAAATTTTAATGTTGATATGAAAAAAGAAAATGAAATTGAATTTTTTAATCTTAATTATACTTTGAAAAAATTTAATGTGGGATATTTATATAGTAATAAGTATAATTGGAAGTATGAAGATAAATTCGAAAAATTGATAATCACAAATTTCACATTTACTCCCAACCCAGCAATAATTAATTTTAAATCCACACAATCTGTAAATAAGCAGAGTTTGCCCATTAGCTATAAATGTTCTGATAATCTATATCTTGGAATTGAACTAAGTTTGTTTAAAATAGAAGAAAAAAATCTGTATGATACAACTTCCGTATTAAGCCAAATTAAAAATGATAAAATTTATAGTTTTGGATTAGGTGTATTATATAAATTAAATACAAATACTAATTTGGGGTTATCATTTTTTAATAAAATTTTCATTGATAATTATTGGAGTATGATGGGTAATTTTGAACAGCCATTAAATATTAATTTTGGTATTTCTCACATTTTTGAAATAAATGATAAAATAAATTTATTAGTGTCTTCTGATATTAGTTATGAAAAATGGAAATATAGAAATCGTCAAATGAAAACTGTAGAAACTCCTAATGGTTCATATGGTGGTGTCATTTATTCATATGATAAAATTAATAGAATGAATTTTAAAGTAGGTAGCGAATTTCGCATTCTAAATAATTTTTTCGCACATAATTTTAGATTAGGTTTTTATACTAAAAAATCACCTGATAATATTTATTGGGACGAAGTAAAAGAAAATTTGATACAAGCTACAATAGGTTATGGTATTGAAATTAATTTGAATAACTATAATAATATATTTTTTGATATGAGTTATGAAGATACATTGAATAAGGCGCAAAATAAAGAAGAAATTATCAAATTTTCATTAGCATATAATCATAAACTTGAAAAATCAAAAAAAGAAAAATCAATATTTAAACCTTTAATACAAAACGAAGATAAAAAAGAACAAATTCCAAATATAAAAAAAGAACTTTCAAACTCTGAAAAAATAAATGAAAAATTAATAGAAGAATCTAAACCCGAAATAATCGACAGAAGTGATTTTATTTATTGTCATAATTGCGGTTTTAAATTATTAATAAATAGTAGATTTTGTTCGAGATGCGGAGCGAAAATAATTGAATAAAATTAAATTTCGGCGTGTAACTTTACCCTGTCCCTCGCGCTGCGCGCGGCGGCTATGCCGTCATCGCCTTCGGCGACGAGGACAGGGATGTTCGTTATCTGCCATTAATTCCTAATATTCCTGAGGAAATATAGTAGCGGCATACAATGTCGTTGAAAAAAGTATATTGTATTATAAAAAGAATTATATTGGAGAAACCCAAAATGAGCGATAAAGAACATAATATTCACGATTTTGATATTGCATTAATTTGCGAATATTTTTCCAGCATGGAACGTCAAGGACCAGGAAGCAAGGAAACAACAATAAAAGCTTTGAGTTTTATTGATAATATAGACGAAAAATTAAACATCGTTGATCTTGGTTGTGGTTCTGGAAATCAGACTATAGTTTTAGCACAAAATACTCAAGGGAATATAACAGCTATTGATTTATTCCCTGGTTTTATCAATAAACTAAATGAAAATGCACAAAAATTAAATCTTCAAAGCAGACTTAAAGGCGTTATTGGTTCAATGGATAAACTTGATTTTCAATTAAATGAATTAGATCTTATTTGGAGCGAAGGAGCAATATACAATATTGGTTTTGAAAAAGGCATGAATTATTGGAATAAGTTTTTGAAAAAAGGTGGTTATGTTGCTGTTACTGAAGCATCATGGTTTACTGATGAACGGCCAAAAGAAATAT
>DAINAU010000245.1:0-4792 GCA_036733285.1 bacterium | reverse complement strand
AGCTTTGCCTCTAATTACCATACCAACGGTATCGGTCATTTTTTCGCCGAGCGGATCCGTAAATAATATTTGAGGAGGCAGTATCGGAAGCGAATATAAAATATTCAACGCGTATCCGGTATATTCCTGAGTATTTCCAACGTCGTCAATCATAATTAGATTAATTTCCGTATCGAAATATGAATAATTTAACAGAGCCATAGTATCTATATACGAAGAAATATCGACAAAAACCCCGGTGTCCATGCTAAATAAATATTTTTTCCCAAGATACAATTTTACTTTATTACACAAATCTTCCGGTTGAGCAAATACTTTTAATCTTGCGAAAATGTTCAATGTCGTTAAATCATAACTGAAAGGAAGCGTCGTATCCTCCGTTCCATTGACATTCATATAAACTATCGGATTATTAGGCGGCAGATTATCCACGGTTATATCCCAATTTATATGATCGTCGAGAACTCCGGCGCTCGCCCCGTCCGTTAAAGAATACGATACGGCGGCGCTGTCAAATACGCTTACGTAATATTTTTTCTCCGCAGGCGCTCCGGAGGGATCTCCGTTTGCCGTTATTGGATATAAATTATTCGCGTCCATACCGTCCCATATAAACTGATAATTTCCATTGCCCAAATCATAACTCGCATTGCCTGTCAATCTTCTGGTATAAATGTAATTATTGGTTTGATTGTCGTTTATATTATAGATTCTTATCCATATATCGCGAATTGTCTGAGTGTCCACCGTAGTAAAAGTCAATATCATCTTTGTATCCGCCGAATCTTTTGATGACCTTATTTTCTTTTTCGGCATAGGCGAAAATGCGTATGTGTCGACAATAATGCTTTGACTTCGCGCCATTGTAAATATTGCGTATGTGTCAGTCCGGTTCTGCGAGGGAGATAAGTCAAGTATGCTTGCGGATATTTTAAACAGACACGACGACGTCCCCGGTCTAATAGGTTCGACAAGGTCGTAAACCAAATACGGTTTGGATTGTTCCGTAGAAACATTTCCGGAAAAAGTATTAAGAATCTCAAGCGAGGATACAGATTTTATTTTATCTATTTTATTTATCTTCGATGAAACAAAATCCACTCCGTCTCCTTCGTCGGCAACCTCGACTTTGATTCTGTCAAAAGAATGCGCAACCACGTTCCCTGGAACAATAGTCTGTTTTCCGGTGCTCGATTCTATAAGAACCCACGAAACTATCGTTGGAGATTTAATATCGGAAATTGAAAAAGTAAAACCGTATAGCTGAGTGTTTCCGGCTTTATCAAACGTCGTAATATATGCCGTATAATCGCCCTTTGATTTAAGAGGTTCGGCAAATTCAAATCTTCTTTCATTCAATTCATAATTGATATCCTGACCGTAGATTTGATTCCCTTTCGTGTCTTTAACTACGACTTTTATCTTTTCGGGGTCGAGTCCGCTGCCTCCTTCATCATCCTGAATTTTTATATCGATTCTTGATATAGCTTTATCAAAAACAACGGGCTGTTCTATGCTTTCAGCGCTTCCCGACTCTGTAACCGCTTTTATGCTTGTAACATACGGAGCCAAATTATCCGGCAAGCTTACAGACGGATAATCTATTATTATGCGCGATTCGTATGTCGGCGACTTTAATCCTTCAAGATATTCCGGTTCCGCGTGAAAATGATAAATAAGAGGAATTTTCGTTGTATGATCAATCACTATTTTTTTCTTAACGACTTCCGCCTGGAAACTCATTATGTAAATCCCTTCGGCCAATTGGTCGGGCAGTAATTGTTCCTCGAATTTACCAATAAATCTTCCATTATTCAAATCGTCGGTTTTTGCGCCTATACCGCCGTCAAACAACTGAATTAAAGTTGTATAATCGTTTCCTTTGCTTTCGTCGCCGGCTCTTGTATACGGGTATCTTACGGTGGAATTGCCGCTTCCAATTATTTCAGCGCATTTTTCCGCGTCTTCATCTATGTTTGAATACCAGTCTTTATATACCGAGCTTACCACATTGCCTTTTGAATCGTATAACTTAAACGCCATTACTACGTGGGGTTCTTCGTCGGCGTCGGCGTCGGAATCCATATTGGCAATATCGTTAAGAAGTTTATCGTCGGTAAAATTAATTCCAATATCTCTCAGTTTTTCATTGCTGCCGGCGTCTAATGTGATATAAAAACTTATGGAAACTCTGTCGTTCACATTATCATTGTTCGGAGAAACCGGATTTGGCGTGAACGATATATTTGATATTGAAAAATTCATAGTAATTGCTCTGATGTTCAATAAAAATTCGCTTCTGTTATTGCCTTCGTCGTAAGCCGTAATAATAGCGTTATAAACGCCGTCTCCGATATATTGATTATTCGCGTCTTTTCCGTCCCACTCGAGAATATTCTCTCCGCTTTTCCCTATTTGATTAATAAAACTTCTTACAATCTGATTCGCGGAATTATATATGTAAATTTGATATGTGATTTTTTCATCCGACGTAAAGAAAATCTTGCACACTCCGCTATACGGATTATACGGAGTAGGAAGCGCCACTACGTTCGTAAGCAATGGCGGCACGCCGTCAATATTTATGCCGATGGAATTTAACGCCGGATACGGAGTCGCCCTTTGCGTCGTAGGAGCGTTATTTCCGTAAGCGTCTTTCAAATATACTATAACCGGCGAATTTCTTATTGAAACCTTCTGAGTGATTTTAAAATCAATTTCATAAATTCCATCGCTGTCAGCCGAGTTTATCAGTCCGTCCATATTATCGTCTTCTAATTCTATTCCCTTAATAACGCTTCCAATATCCAATGTGACGTAAGCGTTTGGAATGAAATCAAGATAATGGACCAATACCGTGTCGCCGACATAAAAATATCTTGAAACCGTATCGCTCGACGTAAAAACTATGCTGTCAGATTCATAATTAACTACCCATTCCGATTCTTCGTAAATATATTCGCTGTTCGTGTTATAAGGCTCTATCATTTTTATATAATTTGCGTTCCTTCTTATATCCACAAAATTCTTCGGCATTTTTATCTCAAATCCGCAAATATGCTGTTTAGCCGCGTCGGAGTATTTTACGTTATAAAGATTCGCCTCTGTCAAATGAACTATCGTATCCGCTTTATAACCCCCTGTTGCTCTAAATCTTATTATATCCCCTTCCACCTTTACTCTGCCGAGCGCGTCGTCTTCGATAAGACTTATTTGCGGCGCTTCTTTATTGAAATAAAATACTATGGTATCGGTATTAAAATTTCCCGCAATATCGTAAAGAATCAAATTCAGTCTGTATAAGCCGTTATTCAAAGTAGAATAATTATTAGGGATTATCTTTATTTGAGAATAATTTTTCATCTGCTCTCCCGATATCAAAACTCCTGCCGCGTTAAAATCAATCGAAGTCAATCCTCCAAGATAATATAATTTCACATCGGATTTTATCAAATCCATTCCCGAATTATTATCTGTAACATTGACTACAATTTCATTCAGCAATTCCGAATACAATGCAAGATTATGAGGAGTGGAAGAAACTACATTAGGCGCAACCGTATCTCCCGTATAAAAATTGAAATCAATAATTTTATACGTATTGTTTGACGTCAAATCCTCCGCGTAAAAATACATTTTCATCAGACCCGAATCTATCAGTTCGTTAATTTCTGCCGGATTATATAGAACTTTATAAAATCCTTCGTCCTCCGGAATTATAAGTCTTTGAAGTTCGATAGTATTATCGTTTAAATAAGATTTTACTAAAAATTTATTTGTAACATCCAAATTTTTAGAATCTAATAAACGCAGACTGTTATTGTTTTTGATATGAGCGGATAATAAAAATTTTGTCTGCCCGACTTTTATCATTATAGTATCTACAACAGGCGCGCTATACCATACCGCTTTAGTGTCGCCGCTCCAAAATACATAGCCCTTATAGGTATTAGTATTTAAACTATTGGAAATCGAACAGGAAACTGTCGTTTTATTAATATCCGCTTCATTATCATAAACGTCAAATGATACGGAGGTAATCTTCTTATAAAACGAGGTGTCTCCGCTCAATAAATTAACGTTGTTCATAATCATATTATCAATTACCGGAGGATTTTCATCATAAATCATATAATACTCGCCTGTAGTAACGCTGTTGCCTGCCTCGTCTATAATTCTCAACTTGAACTTATAAGTGTTGTTTTCATAAAAATTCATTTTGAATTTCATATAATGCGTATCCGAAGCCGTTCTTCCATAATCAAACGCGGCAGGATACGGATCAAAAGGATTCAAAAGATTAATAAACTGAACTTGAGAATCCTCGTCAACATTATTTTCGGGATCATAATTATAATCGCCGTCGTTGTTTCCGTCATACAACGAACCGTCGTAATCAAGACTTGCCGCTCCGTTTCCATCTCTATCGTCGTTAGATATTCCGTATTTCCAATCGTCGTCGTTATCCTCTCCATCGCCGGAAGACATCACTGAATACCAGTTTTCTCCTTCATTAAAAGAAATTTGAACGCTTTTAATTTTAACTCTGTGTTCAGGATGCGTTATATCGGAAGGCGACGTTGAATTTAATACGCCGATTATATTCGCTTCCGGTTTTGAAACATAAACATAAGCAATCGATGATACCGAATCGGTAATAACGTCCATTTTGGCTCCGGTTGCAGTATCCGCTAAAAACAACATATTCAGTTTTGGGTTAATCGAATCATAAATAACTGTTACGGTTTTCACGACGATTCTTCCTACGTTATCGTATGCCCGAAAAGTAATC
>DAINAU010000244.1:0-4872 GCA_036733285.1 bacterium | reverse complement strand
TTTTTCGTATGCGTTTTACATAACTGGTTATGCTTATGAAGATACTTTTCAAAATAATAATTGGTTTCCTTCTCCTCATAATCCTGATTCGGCTGTTTTCGTTTCAGGCGACACTGTATTTGATTTTAGATATAATTATTGGTCAACAAGCGATTCTGATTTGTTGTCGTCAAAAATTTTCGGCGCTGGTATTTTGCGGTCGCCTTTCAGAACATCTTTGATTGATACTTATCTGAATGCTGATACTGTCGCTCCGGCGTCTCCGACTTTTACCTCGGCAGATACAACTGTTTTTGGGCGAGTAACGCTTAACTGGACAAAACCGGCGAATGAAGAAGAAGGCGGGATTTTAAATTCCGGCGATTCGTATATTGCAGGATACAGACTATATAGACATACTGCGCCGGACACAAACGATTGGGAGCAGTATTTATTAAAAACCATTAATTCCGCTTCTGACACTTCATACGTAGATACCGATATTTCTCTTGGCGAAACATATTATTATAAAATAGTTTCTTTTGATAGTCATTTAACCGATGGAAAAATATTTTACAATAGAAGCTGGTATTCAAATTCTATAAAAGTTAATGTTTCTCAGTTTTATGATACAGGAAGCATAAAGGTTTTTGTCAGCGATTTCGGCGATGGAAGCAATCCTTCGTCTGGCGATACGCTTACCGCGTTTCCATCTTTGTTTGCGGCTGTTAATTCTTTGAATGCTGATAACGGCTATGATACGATAGTTGTTTATTCTCATTCTTCCGATTCTTACGCCATTAATGATACTATATATCTTGATACCGGAATGTTGATTATTTCAAAATTATTTTCAACCGGATACGATGAAGTAAATGACACTAAACCTTCATTTTTTGTGTATTCCGGTAATCCGTTTGTTACAAAAGCAGAAATAAAAATAGCCGGATTTTGTTTCACGGGACAAGATAGCTCCAATGCGTCGAATATTTTATTATCTGCCGATAGTTCGGGAATGGAAATTCACGACAATCTTTATATTTCAAACTGCGATTTTATTAATTTTTATAAACCTATAAATCTGATTATGTCGGCTTCAAACTCAAATTGCATAGTTAAACATTGTAATTTTATAAATTGTTATTACGCTATAGACGGTCTTAATAATGACGCGAAAATATTTAAAAATAAATTCGTCAATATTTTAGCCGACGCCGTAAAAATATATGAAAGCGTAAAAGTTATAAATAATTATTTTGAAAACGTTTATAACGGAATTACTTATAGCGCAGGAAGTTCCGATACTACTTATATTGTCAATAATACATTTAAAAATATTTCAAATAACGCGTTGAATTTTACCGGCGGCGTTTCAATAAAAACCGGCGTATATAATAATTTGTTTAAAAATTGTAATGGTTCGATTATAGCGAGTTCTGATAACGACACATATTTTTATAATAATATTTTTAAATCTCAAAATTCGTCAAATTTATTCAACGCGGTTTCTATGAAAAATAATTATTACGATTCGTTTCCTCCGGGAAATATTTATTTGGGAGCTGGTTTTTCCGTTCTTACAAATGAGACGGGCGTATGTCCCGCAAATCTTGACCTTGATATGAGCGGTTCAAACGACGATGATTTAATCGTTTATCATATCGGATACTTTGGAGACAGCAATCCGTTTGTTACGCAGTCTAATATTTCTCCGATTGCGAATAATTTAAAATTAGAGGGAGTTACGCCGGATTTGAACTTGCGTTTTAATAAAAACGATTCCTTTGTTTTGACATGGAATTTTATTGATTCTAACGGCGATTCTCAAACTGATTTTCATTTGATGATTGATAATGATTCCGATTTTGGTTCTCCGGAATACGATACAGCTTATAGAAGCGATACTCAATATGTTTTGATTTATCCGTATAATTTAAAATTTGGCGTCAATTATATAAAACTCGGAGTCAATGACGGTATCGGCGACAGTTTGGCCAATTACTGGAATTATTATACTTCAGGCGCGGACAGTTTTATTTATGTTTTCGCGGATACCGGAAATATGATTGTATATGTTTCAAATTTCGGCGACAGCAGCAATCCGTCTAAAAATGATACGATGACCGCGTTTGATAAAATTGAATACGCCTTGAATTATTTGAATCCTGATAATGGATTTGATACTATATTCATTTTTAATGGTATTTACGCTGAAACTATGCATATTGTTTCGGATACGGGAGTATGGATTGAAGGTCAGTCAAGAGATTCTGTGATAATAAATCCGCCTGGAGATTCTGCTACTATTGGTTTGACCGGAATTTATTGCGGAGTGGATAATGTCAGGTTTCGGTATTTTACTTTGACCGAATGCGGGACCGGCGTTTATTTGCTTAATTCAGATAATTCTCGCTTTGATTCGGTTAGCGTTACGTATTGCGGAAATAATTCAAATGCCGGTATTTATGCGCAAAATAGCGATACGGTTTATATTGTAGGTTGTTCTTTTGAAAATAATTATAAAGCTATTCAATTTTCCGGCTGCCGCGCTTCATATCTGACATTATCGGTTTTTAATAATAATTTTAATTCTTTATTTTTTGATTCAAATAATTTTGATAATTTTATTGTTGAAAATATTTTTTCAAATTCTTTAGATACAGCTTTGTATTTATCAGGATTTAATTCAGGTCTTATAAGTTTGAATAGAATTTTTAATAATCAAACTAACGCTTTGGTTTTAGAAAATTGCGATACGAATATTATCCGTTATAATAAAATAAGAAATAATTCCGGCTCCGGAATAAAACTTCAAAATTCGGATTTTAATTATATTCTGGAAAATATGATTTCAAATAATTTAGGAATAAACGGCGTCGGATTGTATTTTGAAAATTCAAACAATAACAGAACAGGTTTTAATAGAATTCAATCAAACGACAGTTATGCGGTTTTTATTGGAACTAATTGTTCGAAAGATAGTTTTGCAAATAATAATTTTATAAATTTTGATACCGGGATATTGAATAATTCGGATTATCAGTTTGATTTCACTTATAACTATTTTAATTCTACCGATACCTGCGTTATTTATAGTAAAATACGCGGAAATTATTCCGATAAAATTTCTTATATTCCTTTTAGATTCTCGCAATTGGATACTGATATATCTTATGATTCGGTAGTTCCCGCAAGTATTCAGATTAATTCTATTTCAGAAGATTCCGGAAAAATTACAATTCAATGGGATACTCCGCTGTTAAATTATGACGGTTCTTCAATATCAGACAATAACGCCGGATGGGCTGGTTTCAATATTTTTAAATCGGGAGTTAATGAATTAAATAGTAATTCAGACACTTCAAACTGGTATTCTAAAATTGTTTATACTTCAGATAGAATTGCGCGGGAATGGATTGACACTGATGTTCTCAATGGAACAATTTATGTTTATAGGATTACGGTTTTTGACAGTCATTACAATGACAATATTTTATTTAATAATGAAAGCTGGTATTCCGACTCGAAATCAATAATGCCTCGAGAAAATTATTTTGGACCTAAATGGTATGTCAGCTATGATACGGGCAGCGATATTACCGGAGACGGTTCCGAAACCTATCCGTTTCAAACCATTTCTAAAACTCTGACTTTTACTAATGAATTTGATACTGTGTTTGTATATAACGGAACTTATCCTGAAATTATTTCCGTTGATACTAATAACCTTACGTTGATAGGGTCTGATTCTTCCCTGACGGTTATCGACCCCCCGGGCGATTCTGCCACTGCCGGATTATACGGAATTTATTCGCAAAATAAACATCATATTTATTTAAAAAATTTTCATATTATAGATTGCGATTATGGAATTTATTTTGATAATGTCGATTCTTCATCAATATCTTTCTGCTTTTTGGATATTAATGGAAAAACTTCAAACGGAGGAATTTATATTGGCTCTGGCGATTCTAATTTGATTGAAAATAATTTATTTAACAACAATTATTACGGAATATATCTTTTTGGCGGAAGTTATAATGCAGTAAGAAATAATTATATTCAGCAAGGAACTCGGAAAGGAATATATTTGAATGCAATTAGTAATTCGGTTTTGTATAATAATATTTCATCAAATAATTCCGACGGCGGTTATTACATAATGGGCAGCGCTCAAAATATGATTTATAACAATACCGCCAATAACAACAATAATTACGGTTTCAGTTTTAACGCGTCTGAAAATAATAATTTTTTTAACAATATGTCTTTAAATAATTCGGGGATTGGAGTTTTTGTAAATTCAAATTCTAATAATAATGATTTTATTTCAAATGTAATTAAGAATAATGTTTCCGTTTCAGGAAATGGTTTTCAGATAGACGGTTCGGTAAATAATAAATTTATTCTCAATACGCTTTATTCAAACGATGCTTACGGATTTTATATAAACGGAACCGCGGCTGCCGATACGTTTGAAAAGAATAATTGGATTGGGTCTGCGGTAAATCCTGATTCTGCCGTTTACTGTTTTGCGGCTTCTGATTTTATTTTTAAAAATAATTACTGGAATACTTCTGATTCTGCGGTTTTATCCGCCAAAATTTATTGCAACGCCGGAAATATTTTATGGTCGCCTTATAGAATATCTGAAATTGATACTGCTGTAAACGCTGATACTACGGCTCCTGAAACGCCGTCGTTTATTGATTATGACACTTCTGTCCCGGGACAGTTGTATATTAGATGGATAAAACCGGTTTCTGATGAATACGGAAATTTAATGGGAAGCGCAGATACTGATTTAGCGGGTTATAAAATTTATAGAAGTTCTTATTCAGACACAAATAATTGGGAAGCGCATATTCTTGCAAATATTAATTCGGCGGCTGA
>DAINAU010000243.1:0-4923 GCA_036733285.1 bacterium | reverse complement strand
TTTAAACGCGAATTCTGTAGAGGCGGCAATGAACACAATAGCGGGCACCGCCAGAAATATGGGCGTAGAAATAGAATAGAATTAGAATAACATATAATTTTACACTTAGGAGAGTGAACCAATGATAAAACGAAGCAAGCGCTACAAAGAACTTACAAAAAAGTATAAGAAGGATACGTTTTATTCACTTGACGAAGCGGTTAAAACAATCAAAGAATTGGCTACGGCGAAATACAACGAGACAATTAATTTAACCGTAAAACTAAGTGTTGATCCTAAAAAAGCGGAAGAACAGGTAAGAACAATGGTTGCGCTTCCGCAGGGCACTGGAAAAAAGGTAAGAGTGCTCGTATTGGCGACGGGGGACAAAGTCAAAGAAGCTCAGGAAGCCGGAGCGGAATTTGTCGGAGCCGAAGATTTAATTGACAAAATAATGAAAGGGTGGCTGGATTTTGACGCTGTAATAGCTACTCCGGACGCAATGAAATTCGCCAGTAAATTAGGAAAAATACTTGGACCAAGAGGAATGATGCCGAATCCGAAACTTGGAACCGTTACGTTTAACGTGAAAGAAGCGGTTCAGAAAATGAAAGCCGGTCAGGTCGAATTGAAAACCGACAAATTCGGAATAGTAAGAACTATTGTGGGGAAAGCGGATTTTGACGCGGCAAGACTAAAAGAAAATTTAGTTACAATTATCAAGACGCTGATACGAATCAAACCGGCGCATATAGGAACAAAAACGTTGTATATGAAAACAATGGCTTTGCATCCGACGCACGGACCATCTGTTTTACTTGATATAAACGGGGTATGGACTGAAATCGCGGGATAAATTCCGAAAAACAATAAAATTGAAATGTCTGGGCGTTTTATATTCAAAGCGCGGCGGTTAAGATGCGAACTAACGCGGTTTGCAGATATAAAACATTTTAAGATAAAAAGTTGAATCGATTAAACGAGGTGTGAACAATGAGAAATCCGCAAAAAGCGCAAAGCGCTGAAACGATAAAGCAGCGGGTGTCAAAATCGGATTGTGTTATGGTTGCGAATCTGAGCGGATTGAACAGCGGAGCTTTAACCGAGCTTAGACGCAATTTCAAAAAGAACGACAGCGAATTGTTTGTGACCAAAAACACTCTGATGCGGTTTGCGATCAAAGATACCAAATACGAGCCGATGACTTCTTTGTTAAAAGGGGAAAACGCTTTTATTTTATCTTATAAAGATCCTGCCGTTACCGCTAAAGTGTTAAGCGATTTTTCAACCGCCAACAAACAATTTGAAATCAGAGGCGGAGTATTAAGCGGTAAATTGATAAGCGAAGCTCAAATTAATCAGCTTGCGAAATTACCGTCGAAAGAAGTTATGTTATCGCAGTTATTAAGAACAATGAACGGACCTGTGAGCGGTTTTGTAAACGTTCTTGCAGGAACAATCAGACAGCTTATGTATGCGATAAACGCAGTTAAAGAACAAAAATCTAAATAAAAAGTTAAATGCGAGGTGTGTTACAATGTCATTATCAAAAGAAGACATTATTAAAGCAATTGAAAGTATGACAGTATTGGAATTATCGGAACTTGTAAAAGCTCTTGAAGAAAAATTCGGCGTAAGCGCGGCGGCTCCGGTAGCGGCTGTCGCAGTAGCGGGCGCGGCTGCGGCTGCGGCTCCGGCTGAAGAAGAGAAGACAGAATTCGACGTTATATTAGTCGACGCCGGCGCTCAGAAAATCGCAGTCATTAAAGAAATCAGAGCGATAACCGGGTTAGGACTAAAAGAAGCTAAAGATTTAGCCGATAATCCTCCAAAACCTGTAAAAGAAGGCGCGTCAAAAGCTGAAGCGGAAGAAATCAAACAGAAATTAACCGCCGCAGGCGCAAAAGTTGAACTTAAATAATAATTAATTTAGGTTTGAAATAAAAAGTAAGAACGGCGGAATTTTTTTAAAAAATCCCGCCGTTCTTATATTTTTTTAATACGGAAGGATTTGCGCTAATGGTATGAATTGTATCCGCCGCGGACGATATTATACAGAACGTATAAGATTATCCGCCGCGCTCTTGTTAAGATATAAATAGGCGGGGAGGAAACGGATTAAATATGAAAAAAACCAATATTATAAATTTTGCAAAAATAAAAGAAACTCTTAAGATGCCGGATCTGCTTGAAATACAGAAAAAATCTTACGAATGGTTTTTGCAGACGCGGGTCGAATCGAGCAAGCGTAAAAACGCGGGTCTTGAATCGGTTTTTAGAGAAATTTTTCCAATAGAAATCAAAACAAATGAAAAGAAAATTAAAATAGATTATACGGGATACGATATTGGCAAGTATCAGTATGACGAACAGGAATGCATAGACAGAGACGCGAGTTTCGCAGTTCCAATATATTTATCGATAAGATTGTTAACATATGATTCGAATGAGAAACTCGAGAAAATAATACAGGATAAAGTTTATATCGGCGATTTGCCGTATATGACAAAGCGCGGAACGTTTATATTTAACGGAGCCGAAAGAACGATAGTAAGCCAGTTTCACAGGTCGCCGGGAATATTTTTTGAGCAAGACGATAAAAAGGATATGATAGTAGGCAAAATAATACCGTATCACGGCACTTGGCTACAGTTCGAGCTTGACACAAAAAATTTGTTAAGCGTCCGTCCGGACAAAAAGAAAAAGGTGCCTGTAACGATGTTTTTACGCGCGCTCGGGTTATCGTCCAATCAGGAAATATTAGCCGCATTTTATAAACATAAAGAAGTCGAAGTGAACAACAAGATTGAAGATTCAATTTCTTTTGAAGATAAAATCTACGAAGAAACCGGAGAATACATCTGCGAAGCCGGTTCGATAATCTCGCTTGAAACCATAGATCAACTTTTGAAAAATGGAATCAAAAAAATTAAAATTATCGATACGGAAGACGCTTATTTTTCAAAATACGTATTGAATACCTTAAATGTGGACACCACGTCGAACGATCAGGAAGCTTTGAAGAAACTGCTTCCCTTAATCCGCGGCGGAAACACGAAAATTCCGTATGATAAAGCGAAAGAATACGTTAGGGATATTTATTTTAATCCGAGAAAATACGATTTAAGCGAAACCGGAAGATATAAAATCAATAAAAAATTCAATCAGACAAAATCTCAGACAGAAACAAATTTAACGATAGAGGATATCGTAAATTTATTGAAATATATGACTAATTTAAAAGAGATGAAGGAAGAATATCATTTTGACGATATAGATCATCTCGGAAACAGAAGGGTAAGATGCGTCGGCGAATTGTTAAGAAACGAATTTAGAAAAGGAATGCTCAGACTCGAAAAATCGGTTCAGGAAAGGCTTTCTTCGCCGGGATTGAACGAACTTGAAGATTTAACCCCGCGCACGTTAATAAACGTGAAACCTGTAACTGCGATAATAAAGGAATTTTTCGGTTCATCTCAGTTGTCGCAGTTTATGGATCAGACTAATCCGATATCGGAAATGACTCATAAACGCAGATTATCGGCGTTGGGTCCCGGCGGATTATCGAGAGACAGAGCCGGTTTTGAAGTCAGAGACGTTCACCACACTCATTATGGACGGGTATGCCCGATAGAAACGCCGGCAGGACCGAACATAGGATTAATCGTGTCGTTGGCGACATACGCAAAAATCAATGATCTTGGATTTATTGAAACGCCGTATTTGAAAGTGAACAACGGAATAGTATCAGAAGAAGTAGTATATATGGACGCGCTGGAGGAAGACAATTATTACGTAGCTCAGGCGAACGCCGAGATAGATTCAAAAAATAAGTTAATCGGACCTCAAGTCAGCGTTAGATATAAGGACGATTTTTTAATGGTTGAACCCGGACAGGTTCAGTATATGGATATTTCTCCGAAACAGCTTGTAAGCGGAACGACCGCATTAATACCGTTTCTTGAACACGACGACGCAAACAGAGCGTTAATGGGTTCGAATATGCAACGTCAAGCTGTGCCTTTAATGTTTCCGAAATCGCCGATAGTCGGAACCGGGATGGAAGAAATAATAGCAAAAGACAGCAGAGTGGCTGTAACAGCCGAACATAGCGGAGTGGCGACGGAAGTAACTTCTAATTATATTGAAATAAACACTGGAAAAACATATTCAAAAGACGAAATAAATCCTATAACGGGGGAAGTGTTTAGAGCTGGAGAAAAGATAATCGACAGGTATGAATTATTAAAATTCAAGAGATCGAATCAGTGCACGACCATCAATCAGAAACCGATAGTCGTACCCGGCGAAAAAGTGAACGCCGGAGAAGTAATAGCGGACGGACCTGCTGTGGAGAACGGAGAACTGGCGCTCGGGTCGAACGTAACCGTGGCGTTTATGCCGTGGGAAGGATTGAATTTTGAAGACGCGGTATTAATAAGCGATAAACTTGTGAAAAACGACAGTTATACGTCGCTTCATATAGAAAAATTCGAGGTCTACGCGAGAGATACGAAACTCGGAAAGGAACAAATCACAAGGGATATTCCGAATTTAAGCGAACAAGGGCTGAGAAATCTCGACGACGACGGAATAATCAAGGTAGGCTCAAAAATAAAAGCAGGCGAGATACTTGTCGGAAAAGTAACTCCCAAAAACACGATGGAATCTACGCCGGAACAGAAACTTCTTCAGTCGATTTTCGGAGAAAAAGCCAGAGACGTCAGGGATACGTCGTTGAAATTAAAACACGGAAACGAAGGAATAGTCATAGACGTGAAAGTTTATTCAAGGGAACAGAAAGACGAATTGCCGGCTGGAGTTGAAAAACTTGTAAAAGTTTATATAGCGACAAAACGTAAAATAAAAGAAGGCGACAAAGTTGCGGGACGCCATGGAAACAAAGGCGTTATATCGCGAGTTCTTCCGGCTGAGGATATGCCT
>DAINAU010000242.1:0-4961 GCA_036733285.1 bacterium | reverse complement strand
TGTAATGCCGGGAGTGCTGATAATTGAAGCTATGGCTCAACTTGGCGGAGTTATGTTGTTGAGGAAATCTTCCAATCTTGGAAAACTGCCGTATTTTATGGGGCTTGATAATGTCAAATGGAGATATCCGGTAGTTCCCGGAGACCAATTGATTATGGAAGTGGATACATTAAAAGCGGGAACAAGACGAGGCGTAGTAAAAGGCAGAGCGTATGTGGAAGGCAAACTTGTTTGCGAAGCCGAATTTAAATATTCATTATTAAAAGATTAATAATTTTGAACAATCCGGATGTTGCCGGAAAAGATATGTATATGTTAAAGGTTATAAAAAATATATATTTGATAGGAGAACAAATATATGGGAGTAAAAATACATTCGACAGCGATAGTCAGTCCTAAAGCTAAAATCGGAGACAATGTTTCAATAGGAGCGTTTTCCATAATAGCGGATGAAGTTGAAATAGGAGAAGGCACTGAAATTAAGAATAACGTAACAATAGAGAATTACGTAAAAATAGGCAAATGCAACAAGATATTTTCCAATGCTGTAATCGGTTCAATACCGCAGGATTTAAAATTCGGCGATGAAATAACGAACGTTGAAATTGGAGATAATAATACGATAAGAGAATGCGTGACAATAAGCCGAGGGACTAAACATGGCGGCAAACTCACAAAAATAGGAAATAACAATATGCTGATGGCGTATAGTCATATAGCGCATGATTGCAAAGTGGGTTCGAACATAGTTATGGCAAACGTCGCTACTCTCGCGGGTCACGTAGAAATAATGGATAATGCGATACTCGGCGGACTTACTGCAATTCACCAGTTCGTAAGAATCGGAAGATTCAGCATAATAGGAGGAATGACAAGGGTTCCGAAAGACGTAATCCCGTTCAGTTCGATTGCCTGCAAATCAAAAACAAAAATATTCGGAGTAAATAAAATCGGACTTATGCGCAACGGTTTCTCCGATGAAAACAGAATGATAATTCATAAAGCCTTTAAAATTATAATGCGGGAGGGAAACAATATTTCTCAAGCGGTTGAAATATTGAAGAAACAATATTCCGATAATATATACGTAAAAGAAATTGTCGATTTTATCGGCTTTTCCAAACGAGGAATAATAAGATAAAAAAAACTTTAAATCTGAAAAAACAGCGTTAAGTTTTTGATTTTAAAAAAACTTGACTTTATAACTAAAAAAATATAGAATTAAAAATTATGAATATAGACGCTGGACAAATTGAAATATTAGTTAATAATATAGTAAAAAAAATAATTCCGGAAAAATTCGAATCTGTCGCGGTTGGCGTATCCAACAGACACATTCATTTATCAAAACAGGATTTGGAATTTTTATTTGGAAACGGGTATTCGTTGAATAAACTTAAAGACTTGAAACAGCCGGAGCAGTTTGCGGCAAAGGAGACTCTAACGCTTGTAGGACCAAAAGGAGCAATAAACAACGTTAGAATATTAGGACCCGCGCGCAGCCAGACGCAAGTGGAAATTTCAAGAACAGACGCGTTCGCGCTCGGGTTAAACGTTCCGGTCAGAATATCAGGGAACGTCAAGAATACGCCGGGTTGCGTTTTGATAGGACCGAAAAATTCGTTAGTAATAAGCGAGGGAGTTATAATCGCCGCTAATCACCTTCATTTGTCCGAAGAAGAAGCTAAAAAGTTAAATTTAAAAAACGGGCAGAAAATAGTTGTCCGGAGCGTTGCAAAAGAAAGAAAAATATTTTTTTCCGACGTTGTAGTCAGATGCGGCAAAGAACACTCGGAAGAATTTCATATTGACACAGACGAAGCAAACTGCGCATTGCTTAATTCCGGCGATAAAGTAGAAATAGTTTTTTAAAAAAATAAATATAATAGGTTTAACTGTTAAGCGTTAAACTGAAAATTTTAGGAGGAGTTAGTTATGAGTGAAGCTCTTGGAATGATTGAAACAAAAGGATTGATAGCATTAATCGAAGCGTCAGACGCGATGGTTAAAGCCGCGAAAGTTGAATTGGTAGGTTATGAAAAAATAGGAAGCGGATATGTTACGTCGCTTGTTCGCGGAGACGTGGCCGCTTGTAAAGCCGCGACAGACGCCGGCGCAGCCGCCGCTGAAAGAGTAGGCGAATTAGTTGCTGTTCACGTAATACCGAGACCGCACAACGCGCTTGAAGATATTTTTCCGATAAAACTTCAAGTTTCGAAAAAATAGCGAAACTCAAATTTATCGTAAAGCAAAACAAGCCGCGGTCGAATAAATTTTTTTTATAATAATAGTCGAATTAGTTTATTGCCGGCAGTCAATAATGGCAAACTCCGGACAGGAGTTAAATCATATTGGCTGTCGAGCTTATTTTAATATCGCGCTTTAATTTTAATTATAGAACAAAAAGCGCTATTATAAAAATGAATTTAATTGGATAAAATTTTTTGTATAAATTATTTGGCGGCATAGTTATATTATAAATCAATAAAAAACCGGTGTGAAAAATGCAAATAGCGGAAGTTATCGGAAACGTTGTAGCGACGCAAAAAGTCCGTCAATTGGACGGGCAGAAATTAATGCTTGTTCAGGCGAGAGAAAACGACGGAAAATTGAGCGGAAGCCATAAGGTTGCGGTTGACGCGGTTGGCGCCGGAATAGGCGAAGTTGTTTTTCTTGTCGAGGGAAGTTCCGCGCGATTAGCCCAGTCTGAAGACGGGAAAGCTCCGATAGATTGCGCAATTATCGGCATTATTGATTCTATTGAAGCTAACGGAACAATTATTTTCAAAAAAAAAATTTAATATATTCCGTAAGAAATAAAGGTGGTTAATATGTCTTCAATCGGAGAAAATGAAATAAAAGATATTGTAAAGGAAGTATTGGCGAATTTGTCTATAAACAAAGGGTTGCTTATATCTTCAGGCGGAGATAATCATTTTGAACCCAAACCTTCCGGTTCAAACGGTATATTTGAAAAAATGGACGAAGCAATAAACGCGGCGAGCGTTGCGTTTATCGAATTGAACAAAGCGACATTGGATAAAAGAAAAAAATATATACAGGCAATTAGGCAACACGCTTTATCCGCGACGGTTCATGCGGCAAAACTTGCGGTTGAAGAAACCGGAATGGGCAGACCCGAAGATAAAATTGAAAAAAACAAACTTGCGATATTGAAAACTCCGGGAGTTGAAGATTTACAAACTGAAGCGTTCACAGGCGACAAAGGATTGACATTGCAGGAACGTGCTCCTTACGGCGTAATCGGTTCGATATCGCCGTCCACAAATCCTACAGAAACGGTTTTTAATAATTCTATAATGATGATTTCAGCCGGAAATACGGTCGTTTTCAATCCGCATCCGGCGGCGAGAAAATGTTCGCTGCTTGCAGTTGAAACAATTAATAAAGCGATTCAATCCTGCGGGGGACCGGCGAATTGCGCGACCGCAGTATTACAGCCGACGCTTGACAGCGGAAGAACGTTATTTACGCATCCGAAAATAAAATTATTATGCGTAACCGGCGGACCCGCGGTAGTGGAAGAAGCTATGAAATCATCGAAAAAAACAGTTGCCGCCGGTCCGGGAAATCCGCCCGTAGTCGTGGACGAGACCGCCAACATAGACAAAGCCGCGGCAAGCATAATTACCGGAGCATCGCTTGATAACAATGTTTTGTGTATCGCGGAAAAAGAAATATTTGTAATTGATTCTGTAGCGGATAAACTTAAATCCGCTATGAAAAAAAATAACGGTTATGAAATAAGTTTGAATCAGCTTGACAAACTTATGACAAAAATAATTTCCAAAATGCCTGAAAAAGAAGGCGAAGAAGCCGTAGTTAACAGAAATTTTGTGGGAAGAAACGCGAATGTAATAGCGAGGGAACTCGGATTAAATTTGCCGGACTCGACCCGTCTTTTATTTGCCGACGTTCCGAACGATCATCCTTTGATTTATATAGAACAATTGATGCCGGTAATGCCGTTAAGCAGGGTCAGAAATTTTGATAAAGCGCTTGAGCTTTCATATAAAGCCGAACATAATTATTTTCATACGGCAATGATGCATTCGCTCAATATAGACCGATTAACTCAAATGGGCAAATTGATGAACGTGTCAATTTTTGTTAAAAACGGGCCGTCCTGCGCGGGATTGGGATATGGAGGCGAGGGATATACAACCTTTACGATAGCTTCGCCAACCGGAGACGGAATAACAAGACCGCGCACGTTCACAAGAATGCGAAGATGTTCGATGATAGATTATTTACGAATTATTTAAGGCGGTTTTGAATATGAGTAAAGATTTAAATCTTGAAGAATTAACCGGAATCATCAGCGGAATCGTTATAGAAAAACTTAAAAACGCTTCGATAATTCCAATTAATAATTTTTCAGCGGCTTCCGGCGATGAAAAAAAAAGTTCTCAATCCGCCGTGAAAGGTTCGATTCAAAAAAATTCCGTTTCTTGTAAAAACGATGGTAATTCTAACTCGTATCAGTTGCTTAATAAAAAAGTTATAGTGGAAGAAGACGTTAAGGCGGCAATAAAAAAGAACTGCGGAACAATAGAAATTAACTCCAAAGCTATAATAACGCCCGCTGCAAAAGATATGATTTTAAATAAGAAATTAAGGTTAATAAAAAAATAATAAATTTCGGAAGTGTTTTAATATGCAAATAGCGATAGGCGCCGATCACGGCGGATTCCCGTTAAAAGAAGATTTGAAAAAATATCTTGGCGAATTAGGATATGCCGTAAAAGATTTCGGAGCTTATTCGACCGATCCCGTCGATTATCCCGATATAGCTTTTTTGGTTGCAAGAGCGGTTGCCGCCAAAGAATATGAATATGGAATTATCGTCGACGGAACCGGAATTGCATCGGCGATGGTCGCGAATAAGGTTCGAGGAATAAGAGCGTCGGCATGCAACGAAGTTTTTTTAGCTATCAGCA
>DAINAU010000241.1:0-4967 GCA_036733285.1 bacterium | reverse complement strand
AAACGCAGGGGTCAGATAAGCGAAAAGTGAGAAAAATAAACTTTTTGAACGCTTCGTCTCATTTTTATTGTCCCCTTTTTGTTTATTATCCGAATGCGAATATAATGAATGTTATGAAACGCCCCTCTTTTCTTGCTCCCTTTTATTTGATTTCAATTTTTTCGGCGGCATCAGTAGTTTCCCCGATTTTAAAAGCGTTCACGTTATTTTTCGTTAATTCGTCAAGAACAAAGGGAGAGTCATTTTTATCGACTGTGAATAATAATCCGCCGGAAGTTTGGGGGTCAAAAAATATATCTATGATATCATCGTCGAATTTTTTAAAATCTTTTATGAACTTAGCTCTGAAATCTTTATTTCTGTAAGTTCCGGCAGGAACCAATCCCTGTTTAACATATTCAATCGCGTCCGGTAAAAATTTGATTTCTGAAAAAAATATTCGAAATCCTGTTTGAGTTCCGGCAATCATTTCGCAGGAATGACCTCCAAGTCCAAAACCCGTTACATCGGTGCAAGCCGAAACGCGGTATTTAAGTATTATTTCGGAGGCGGTTTTATTCAATTGAGTCATAGAATTGATAGCGGCGTTTAATGACGTTTCGGAAACGCATCCGGCTCTCAGCGCGGTATTAATTGTTCCGGTTCCAATAGGTTTGGTTAAAATTATATCCTGATTAATTTTCGGCGAGTTATTTAACAAAATTTTTTTAGGATGAACAACGCCTGTCACGGCAAGTCCAAAAATAAGACTATCATCCGATATTGAATGTCCGCCGACTAACGCGGCGCCGGCTTCTTCAAGTTTTGATAAAGCGCCGTCCATAATCCTTCTTAATATTTTAATGTCTAATTTATTTTCGGGAAAACAAACTATGCTTAATGCGGTTTTTGCTTTTCCTCCCATTGCGTAAATATCCGAAAGAGCGTTAGCTGCCGCAATTTGTCCAAATAAAAACGAATCGTCCACTATTGGCGGAAAAAAATCAACGGTGTTAATCATCGCAATATCATCGGTTATTTTATAAACTCCGGCGTCGTCTGAATTCGAATAATCAACAATCAATTCCGGATATTTCGGCTGCGACAATCCGCATAAAGCCCTGTCCAATATAGCCGGCCCGAGCTTTGCGCCGCATCCGGAAAATTTCGAGTACTGAGTTAATCTAATTTTATCAGTCATAAGATAAAATCGCCTTATTATTATAAAAAAATCAAATTGCGAAATATTTTAATTTATATAATGCATAAATATCATATCTGACTAATATTATATTTTCCGCCTTAAAAAAACAATATTATTTTGCAGAACATCATCTTTCCATGTTTTTTTGTCAAAATCCGCTGCTAAAAACCAGCAGGTTTCATCAGGCAATAATGCATAAGCCCGATAAACGGGAAAAGCTGTTAATATTATCAAAAATTTTTTGCTAAAATTGCAAGAATATTTTTGATAATACAATAAACTCCTATCGTTTTTTTACCGGATAAATGGTCAATGATAATTTTATCTGTCAAAGGTTCGTATTCACGATTGCCGCAGTCGGCGCATTTAACCGCAGGTTTGAAACAGATATCCGGTTTGCCGCGGTTTGCGCATACCGGTGAATACCCTGACTTATTTGCTTTAATCCATTCCCAGCGTTCAGGATATACATCTTCACGACCCTTGAATATAGAACGGAATAAAGCGATTTTTGTTTCCGGAGGAGAGTTTTTATTGATTTTGTCAGAAGTTTGCGTATAATCGGTCGCCGGTAATGAAAGTTTATTTGAATGAGTTAAATTGCTGTAAAGCCCGGATGCTGTCTGAACAATTTTTCAAAATCCGATTGCAGTTTTCGGGTTCAGCAACTTTTCTATGTCGTTTGGCTGTAAATATTGAGATAACGCCTGTTTGAGAATATTGTTTTCCGCGCGGAGTTTTTCTATATTCATATTAAAAACAGTCCCATGGCAGCGCAACTATTTTTTTGTGTAACTGCAGCGGCCGCGGACATCGGCAGATTATATACCCTTTATCTGTTTTTTTAGGGTTCTCTTCTAAAAACTTTATTATATGCCGGCAATCGGAAATATGCGGTTTTTCCGTCCATTTGACTTCAACCGGAATGAACCTGCCCTCCATTTCAATTATGTAATCTATTTCAAATCCATCGCGGGTGCGGAGATAATGAAGTTCTGCATTTTCCGAATACTGAATGCGTTTCCATAATTCAATACCAACCCAGTGTTCAAAAAAATATCCCGGGTTAACCGGAATAATGCTCTTATTCAAAGCAAGGCCTGCAGCGGCATTTCTAACGCCAAGGTCAAAAAATATAAAACGCGGAGTTGATAACAGGTTCTTGCGTTTGCTTTTTGTAAATGCCTGAATATGCGCTCCGATAAACATATCTTCAAGCAGCTGATAATACGCCTTGACCGTTGGTTGTGATATGCCGGACTCCCGGGAAATTGCAGCGTAATTCAATATTTGATTAGATTCGTTGGCCGCAAGTTTTAAAAATTTCAAGAAAGCAGCCCAATCTTTTATCATAGCCTCGCGGCGTATCTCTTCTTCAAGATGTATTATAGTGTATGCTTTTAAAATATCATTTTTATCCTTCTCATCGGCAGTAACTATTCCGGGCAAAGAGCCCCAGACCATCCTGCTTTCAATATCCATATAGGGAAAGTATTTTTTTTTGTTATCAATCCAATTTATTGAAAGCGGAAAATCTGTTTTAATATGTTTTTGCGGTTGAGCGTATTCAATCCTGAGCAGCGGCAGCAGTTTATGCAGGAATGAGCGGCCCGGCAGCAGATTAGCTCCTTTGCTTCTAAGTTTTCGCGCAGAACTGCCGCATAAAACAAAGCGCCATTTGGTTTTGTTTTTATCATAAAGGTATTGAACTGCATTGAATATCTCCGGGACAGCCTGCGCTTCGTCAACGCAGACAAAATGCGGTTTTTGCGAATTAGCGTCAGGCATTGCTTCGCATATCTGAACAAACTCATTATGATTTGTCAGAAAACGAGTATATTCGTATGGATTGGCTAAATCAATAAATAGCGTTGTATCCGGCAATACTTGCTTCAGCAGAGTTGATTTACCGGTTTGCCGGGCTCCAAACAGTATATGCGCATACTGCCGGTTTATTTTATCTTTTAATATATCTCCATACCAGCGGTCAAACATAATATCACCTTTTTATAATTATTATATAAAATTCACTTTATATTTGTAGCATAATTATAATATAGACATTTGATTTGTCAAGAGGTATTATGTTATTATCTTATAAAAGATACAAAAAAATGTAAATTGTTCATTGTCTTCAATTCATAATTTCAGATAACAAGAAGTCAAAGAAATTAATCTGATACCAATTTTAGATAACAAATAGCGAAGAGAAATAATTTGATACTATCGTCTAATTGAATTAAATAATAATTAATTTAAAAGATAAAATGAATGCCTCTGATAATTTTATAATACTCGGCTCCAGCTCTTTGCAATTATAATTTTATCCGTGTAAATCCGTGTAATCCGTGTCAAAAATTCATAATTCATAATTCATTTTCTTTCCGATAACTGATAACTGATAACCGATAACTTTTAAAACATACTTAACTTTTCCCTTCCGTCTTTTTTCACAAAAACTGAATTTCCGCCCGTTTTGATGTGCACTTGGATTTTTTGCGATGAATCGGAGATATATTTCTAACTGTTTGAAAAATATAATATTATTGTTATGCACTTGGATATTTATTGATGCACTTGGATATGCACTTGGATTGGTTTTTTCGCCCCTTTTCTTCCTGTTTTTCCCTTTTTCTGCTCATTCATAAATCATAATTTTTAATTTATAATCCGCTTTTCCCGCCCTTTTATATACCATAATCCTTTATGGTATTCCGCTTAAATCCCCTTAAAACCCGTGTTTTCCGCCCTTTAAACACGCTTTAATTGTATAATACCTTCCATAACTTTAACAAATCCGCCCGCCGTTCAACTTATGTTCAACCTATCAGCCCCCTTTGTTCAAGTTATGTTCAACTTATGTTCAAGGTATGTTCAACTTTTCTCAATCTGTTTTTTGCCCCTTTTTCCCATCCCCGAAAATAACCCTTGACATTTCAGCCATTTAGCATATAATTTCCCCATAAGAGTTTTTCTTAAATCATATGACCCCTTATAAAAAGACAGTCCTATTATCCAAAAAATAAAAAAATATGAAGAAGAAAGAAAAGTTTTGCAGCAGCAGATAGACGAATTAAATTTTGAAA
The DNA here is from genome assembly GCA_036733285.1 of bacterium. GTDB lineage: Bacteria > JAGOBX01 > JAGOBX01 > JAGOBX01 > JAGOBX01 > JAGOBX01. The sequence continues at coordinate 698 of DAINAU010000241.1, read as the reverse complement.
TAAAGTCAAAAGAACATTGTGTTATTTCAAAGAAAGCGTTGACATATGCATATAATCATTTAGAAGAAATTTTGAAAGACGGAAAGAAAGAAGATATTATTGATTTCGTAAAATTGCTTATTCACGAAGTCATTGTGAAGATTGATAAGAAAACAAAACGCGGACAAATCATAATCAAACCGCATATACTGCCTGCCGAAATTACAAAAGTGTTTATAGGAAATGATAAAGACGATGATGTGGATAATAAACCTGCCGCAGGTAAGAAAAACAAAAGGTGCGAACCGACTGTTAACTTAAAAACAATCAGTTCGCACCTTTGTAGTGAATGGCTCCGATGGAGGGACTCGAACCCCCGGCCCAGTGGTTAACAGCCACTTGCTCTACCGGCTGAGCTACATCGGAATATTAATTAAGAATATCCGCAAAAGCGGATAAAATCATTAACAATGAAACGAAATAATACTAAAAAAAAAAAAAAAAAAAAAAAAAATTTTTATTTTTTTTTAAAAAAAAAAAAACAAAAAAAAAAAAAAAAAAAAAAAAAAAAAAAAAAAAAAAAGAAAAAAAAAAAAAAAAAAAAAAAAAAAAAAAAAAAAAAAAAAAAAAAAAAGCAAGAAGATTTTTATTTTTTTTTAACGAAGCAAAATCGACGAGTAAAATAAAAGTTCGATAAAAACAACGCTTCGGATAAGAAA
>DAINAU010000240.1:0-4995 GCA_036733285.1 bacterium | reverse complement strand
TACTTCGCGAAGTTAACCCGCGCTATATTTTATTTATCATACCATCTCCTTTTATCTTAATATTTCTGTTTTATAAAATAAGTCGTTCCACTCGGATTTATTATATAAAACTTTTTTAGGGATAACAATATATTTTATTAATTTTATTAAAGCGGGGATTTTTTTTACAAACCGTACTTTTCTCGCCGAAGTTTTTATCGGGATATCCGAAAGGTTGACGAATTTATATTTTTTTTTCTTCATTAATTCTTTAATTCTTTTGGCGAAATCAAGGTCTTCGGCAGCGAAAATTTTTTCATTGAACCCTCCGATTTCATCGAAATGTTTTTTTAAACAAAAATACATTCCGCCGCCGGAATTAGTAATTTGAAAAAAAATATTCGCTACAACGACGGTTAAATTTAAAAAAAAATTTATTTTTTCATCAAACAGAATTTTAACGCATCCTGATTTTATATTTGTCGTTCTGAATAATTCGAATATTTTGAGCAAAGCATTTTCATGCATTTGACTGTCGGCGTCGATAAAAACAAGAATATCGCCCGAGGCGGCTGAAGCGCCGGCGTTTCTGACTCCTGCAATTGAAGGGCTGCCGGTATAAATAATCTTATCGACAAATTTTTCCGCAACGCCGGACGTTGCGTCGGTAGAATTATTATTGGATAAAATAGTTTCGATTTTAACGTCCGGATATTTTGAAAGCAAAGTTTTTTTGCTTCCGGCAATCATTTTTAAACCGGGTTCGATATATTTTTCCTCATTTTTAGCGGGAATAATAATTGAAATACTATTCATAATATTCAAAATACGAAAAAACCGAATTAAATTTTCAATTCATATTTTAAAAAAAAAAGCGTTTATGTCAAACCAAAATTATTTTTTTTATTTACATTATAAAAATAATGAATTATAATCAAAAATGTTTTTAGTTTTAATTATTTTGATTTATAAAATACACATAAAATTCAAGCGGTAATAAATGCGTAGAATAGCCGGAATAGACATAGGAACCAATTCATTAAGAGTATTGATAGCCGATATTGATTCGGGCGGCATTTTTACTCCGGTTTATAAAAGTTTGAAAACCACGCGAATCGGAAAGGATCTTCAAAAAAACGGATATATACTTCCGGAAAAAATCGAAGAAAATTTAAGAGAATTGATAGAAATTTGCAAGTTATGCGCAGGTTACGGCTGCGGTGAAAAAATATTTTTTGGCACGGAAGGATTGAGACGAGCAGCGAATTCTTCAGAGTTGATTGATAAATTTTACGAAGCTACCGGTTACAAAATAAGAATTTTGAGCGGCAGAGAAGAAGCCGAATACACGTTTTCCGGAGCGGTGAAATTAATCGATAAAAAATTTCTTTTGGAAAATCCCGGAGTATTGGATATCGGCGGGGGTTCGACCGAGGTATGCAAAGGAATTTTTAATCGGGACGATAGCGGTATTAATTATATTGAAGGGATAAGTTTTCCTGTAGGATGCGTAACTATGACGGAAAAGTTTGGAACGGGAAATTTTCCTGTAGACGAAACCGCATTGAAAGATTTAAAAGATTATCTTAAAAATGAGTTTGCCAAAATTCCTTTAAAATTCGATAGAAACAAGAGCAGACTTATAGGAGTGGGCGGAACAATAACCTGTTTGTCGGCTATAAAACAGGGATTGAAAAAATATGATGAGAAATTTACGCATAATAGTTTTATCAGCCGCGATGATATAGAAACGATTTTAAAAAGATTGTTAAATACAAATATTGAAGAACGGGAAAAATTACCGGGCTTATCGGATAAACGCGGCGATATAATTATAGCCGGAATCAGCATATTGACAGGCATAATGGATTTATTCGGATTTGAAGAAATTTTAATAAGCGATTACGGAATTTTGGCTGGAATAATATTAAGTTTATGAAAAAAAGCGAAGCCGGACTAAGTTTGATTGAATTAATTGTCGCGATATTTATTATCGGGATAGCGGTTTCAAGCATTACGGCTCTTATAATAATTGGGATTAATAAGAATAAGACCGCCGGCGATTATTATAAAGGTCAGCTGCTGGTTTCCTCAAGAATAGAATTTTTAAAATCAATTTCTGCAGATTCGGCTATAACATACGACAATACCGTCGAGGAATACGGAGAGATAAAAGATTATCCGCTATACAAACTCCAGACATTTGTAAAACCGGTAGACGGAGACACGAATTTGCTGAAAATAGAAAGCGCGGCGTATTGGCAAACCGAATCCGGCGAGATGAAAATTAAAATGAGCGGAGCGAACTGTTATTGAAAAATCAAGGACTGACAATAATCGAATTGATGATAACGGTTATAATAATAGGAATAATCGCCGGAATATTCACGGATATATTTAGTAATATATTCGATTTATACGATTCGGCGGTTAAAGACAACATAAGATACGGGAGCGTTCAGCATATTGTAAATCAGATTCAGGATGAGATAAGGCATTCCGAAGAAATTCAATCGACGGCTCCGGTTAATCTTATTTTATCGACTTACGACGGTTCTGACACTGAATTCTCAACCCCCAAAAAAATCATATATAATTTTAAAAATGAACGATTGCAAAAATATTACGAACCCGCAAACGATACGTCAACGTTCAATTATAAATTAAAAATCTGCAGATTCGAGGTCGACGATTATCGCGAAAGTTCCGTATTAATCATAATAAACGATTATTCAGATACGTATAGAATACGATGCTCGAAACGCAATAAAAAATAAAAAAAAATTTTTTTGTTGATTAAATCTTTGTTTTTAAATAAAATAAAACGAATAGATTTATAATGGGGGGAAAAATCTAAACTATGGGAAGTATAGACGATAAATTAAACGGCGAACTTGAAACTTTAAATAATATGCTTGACGAAGAATTAAACGATATAAATTCAAAAACTCAAGGAAAAACGGCTTCTTCTCAAAATGGAGGGATTTCATCAAAAGCTTCCACGGAATATGATTCCGGATATTTTAACGCCGAACCGAAAGAAAAAACAAAAGACGAATTGATTAAAGAATACTTAGAGCGCGGAAAAAGAACATATATGCGCAGCAATCATTCGGAAGCGATGCAGAGTTTTCAAAAAGTTATTGAACTTGATTCAAATAACGTTCTGGCGATATTTAATATGGGGATTATATATATAGACAGGGAAGAGCAGGAACTGGCGATGAAACAGTTCGAGAGAGTTCTTGAAATAAAACCCGACGATTATAAGTCTTTATGCAATTTAGGCGGAATATATTTTAAATTAGGCAGATATAGAGAAGCATACGATATATTAAACAGAGCGATTTCTATAAACCCGAATGATTTAAATAGTTTGCAGAATTTGAAACTGCTTGAAAAAAAATTAATACATTCAAAAAAATAATCCAAGGGGCAATTCAATTATGCGTTCAAAAATAATAATAACGTTATGCATAATTATAAGCATAACGGCATTAATAACAAGGACAGAGCGTTTACACGCCGAACCTTCCGCAATAAGGGACATATTGATATATAATGAGTCAAGTTTGTTTGGAGATACTATTTCCCGAACGGCGATAGAAGGAAATTTATATATTAAGATTATAACCGAGTTAGCCGCTCCTCAAATAAGCGACCCAAAAGCGGCGGACACGTGCGTTGTCAGGATTCTGAATAATAATACCGGAGAAAATATATTATTAACATTTAATCGAAATACAAGCGGAGATACAAATAGCCCTGATTCGGTCGCATATAAATATGAAGGACAGAATAAAATCACAGTTAAGAATTACGGATGGACGAACAATACTTTAAATTATATAGGAGCAAGATGGGACGATGCAATAAAAGTAAACGTAGTTAATTTTGCATTTGAAAAAAGCATAACAGTCGCAAAACCTTTGGAACCGGTTGTAATCAATTCTTTGAATTTTATGTATATCGGTTTCCAGTCGGTTTTATCCGAAGATTATCGCATATCAATGAACGAACAATTGTATTTTCAAATAATAGCGCAGGAAGACGCCGAACCTCTTATGGTAGACAGTATTCCGGTAGTTTTAAAGGACGCCGCCGGAATCGAGCTTTTTAGCGTGAATCTTTTTGAAACCGGAAAAAACACCGGCATATACAATAATCAGAGCGCAGCCGTAAAAATTACCGATATAACAAATATATATGAAAAAACCATTAAAGAAAAAAGAGGAAGTTTTATAACTGTAAATGCGAGGAATTTAACAGATACGATTTATTTTATTAATCCGAAGCCGCCGACTAGCATTATAGATGCGAAATTTACGGACGCCGGATTTTCGAATGCCTTTTCAGGCAAACGTTTTGAAAAACCTTTACAAGTTCAGGTATGGGTTCAGGCGTATGATTTGGAACCGTATTACGCCGATACTTTACAGGTAATAGTTCAAAGATTGGATTCTCAAACGGATTCATTATCGTTAACGCTTACGGAAACCTCGAAAAATTCAGGAATATTCAGAACATCGGCATTTTTTACAATTTCCGACGCAACAATTATTGCGCAAAATACTCTTAAAGTTAATTACGGCGAGACAGCGGGTTTGATGATTAATAACGCGCTTGCGGACACTTTTTTAATTAATTATTCGTTCGGACCCGATTTTTTGACTGATTTATATTTTTCAAATTCGGGTTGGAACGGAAAACTTCCGGAAAATTATCATATTGACAAAGGAGAAAATTTATACATAGAAGCGTTAGGACATTCGGGAAGCCAGGACATAATAGACACATTTTATGTAATCTTAAAAAATAACAGAACCGCTGATTCGATAACTCTTCTTTTGACCGAATCTTCAAAGAATTCCGGAATATACAGAAATTCTCAAGCGGTCATAAATAATTATACAAACGATTTTTATAAATGGATAGGAGCTTCATACGGAGATTCCATTACAATTTATTCTGTTTACGGTTCTTTTACCGATATAATATATTTAATAAATCCGGTTC
>DAINAU010000239.1:0-5279 GCA_036733285.1 bacterium | reverse complement strand
GATAGTCCGGTAATTACGGCGGACTCTACCGTAACTTCGGGAACGGTATATTTTAACGGAAACTCAGTTAATACAATTAAACTTGAAATCAACTGGCAGTCCGTATCCAATATGAAATCGGTTTCTGCTAGCGATATTTTCGGAAACGGAATTTTAACTGATACGACTTCGGCAGATTCGTGGATATTAAATATTGCAAATATTACCGGAGCAAGCGATACATATGTTATAATAACCGCTACAAATTATCAGAACAAAACAGACACGGTATTAATAAATATTTTAGCGGACACGTATTGCCCTGCAATAGCATTGAACGCGCCCGCTGACACTTATTATTCAAACATCTCGGGAATTTATTTTAATTGGAATAACGCTTCCGACGATAAATCGGGGACCAAATATTATTATTTGCAGATTTCTACGGATAGTTCTTTTACGTTGTGCGACAGCAATGTCATATTGACGGATACTACGGGTTATCAGGGTAATTTTAACGAGGGCATTTATTACTGGCGCGTTAAACTCGCCGATAAAGTCGGCAATTTAAGTTCGGATACGGAATCTGAAAAAAGAATGTTTTCCGTAGATATGACCAAACCTGTTATAAATCAAATTTTTGTTTACGCGGTTGACCAACAGGATTCGAAATATTTTTACAGAAACGGCATTCTTTCATCCGTAGAAGAAGATACTATATGGATTAATTCCAATAAAACGATACAGTTTTCTATTGACGCGGTATGGACAGATTTGAACAAAGACAGCTTTGCTGGAACGAATGTTTTTGGAACGTCTCCGATTGACGCTACCGCTTCAGATTCGTGGATATTGAATTATACGAGTTCTTTAAAATTTGGAGATACGGAAATAATCGTATCGATTTATGATAAAAATGGAAATGTTGATACGGCAAAAATCAATGTTCGCGAAGATATCACAGCTCCCACCGCCGCGGTTTTAACGTCGCCGTCAAATATGGCTCAAATCACTTCGGACACAAATTTGGTTTGGTCTGCGTCTTCGGATACTCAGTCGGGATTTACGTATTATGTTGTAGAGGTATATGATACGAACGCAGTGAACGGAACGTCTCCGGTATTTTCAGTAATGACTACGAATTTAAGCGTTCAATTGCCGGTATATTCGCTTGACGCAAACACTTATTGCTGGCGAGTTCTTTCGTATGATAACGCGAATAACGTCGATACAAACGTATCTTATAATACTTTTGTTCTGGAAAATAAAGTTCCGGTAATTATTGGAATTACATTATCAAGTCTGCAAATGAACAATCTCGCGTTTGACGGGAGAACATCGGGAACATATATTTTGAATGAAACTGAAGATACGGTTTATTATAGTAATTTTGCGGCTTCGTCAAATATGACATTGAATTTTTGCATAACGTGGTCAAACGGCGATACTATTTATAATGATACTTTATATTATAGTCCGGCTTTTGCTACTGCTTCCGGATTTATTACTGACGCGTATTCGGCGACATCTCAATCGAACACGATTCCATATCTAATCAATAGAAACGTCAATTATTCCGATACCAGAATTATTTTCATAGTGAACGATAAAAACGACGGGGATTCTGATTTTGCGATTATAAATTTTAAGGCGGATACCAAAACGGCGAATGTAACGCTTGTTTCTCCGATTGACGATTACTGCTCGTCAAACCTGAAACCTTCGTTTAATTGGGAACCGGTAGTTTCGGAAAAATATGGAACTAAAGGTTATTATTTGAAAATATGTTCTAATACTCAATTCAAAACTTTTGAGCAATCTGTATTTACTACCGATACGAATTATACTTTAACCGCTAATTTGTCGGAAGGAATTCATTATTGGACAGTATTGGCTGTAGATACGCTCGGAAATATTTCCGATACTTTTGCGTCTTCGAGTTTTGTTTATGACACTATAATTATTGACTCGACTCCGCCTTCAATAAATTTTATCTATGTGAAATCATCGGATCCGGAATATTTGTATTATGAAAATCAGAAATTCAATTTGCCTTTGAATATAATTAATAAAAATTCCGAGAATGTTTATATCAATGGCAATTATTCTATGAATTTGATTTTGAACGCCGGTTTCTCAGATAACAATCCGGAAAAAATAGTTTTTGGAAAATGTTACGGAAACGGCGATTCGGAATGTTTTACAAATAATCAGGATACCTGCTATTACTCAAATATCGGAACGAACAAAGGAGACACTCGAATTCTAATAACCGTTTATGATAAATCAGGTTTGACGGATACTGCGATAGTGGTTATTAAAGAAGATAAAAGCGTTCCGTATTCGGCAGTATTGGAACTTCCTGAAGACTTAACTCAAGAAGTTCAATTTGACACTTATTTAATCTGGACGTCGGATCCGGATGAATTATCAGGCATATCATTTTTCAGAGTATATGCGGATACAATGTTAAATTTTGAGAATTCATATTCATTAGATACTGTTTCGTATGTTAATATTGTGAAATCGAGCGATTTAATATCGGCGTCTGCAATCGGTATTGGAGACACGATTTATTGGAAAATCGAAACATTCGATAATGTGGATAATTCAAAAATGAGTTCAACGAAAAGTTATAGAGTTCGTTCCGATTTTATTCCGCCGTCATACAGCGATGAAAAACCTGATAATAATTCCAGACCGAATAATTCCGCTTCGGTTATATCGTTAAAATATAATGACGCGAGCGGAATCGATACGCGATATGTCAACCTTTACGTTAACGGCGCGGAAGTTACTTCTTTATGTTATATTACCTCGTCAAATATTTCATTTGAAACAACCGGAATTTATCCGCATGGAGAAAAAGTCGACGTTAAAGCTATACTCGGGGATGTTTATAATAATACTACGACGGTTCAATGGTCGTTTATTCCTGTGTATAAAAAATTAGGAGTTGATATATTAACTCCCGACAGCGGTTATAATACCGGCAATAAAATCATTTCAATAGCTGGAACTGCCGCAGCAGTGAAAACCGGAGATAAAGTTCTTGTTTATGTAAATGATATAAATACGAATACCGTATCTCTGACGCCGGACGCGAATTTGAATGCGAACTGGACTTCGACCGTTTCTTTAAGCCGATACGGAGACATAATCAGAGTTTATTTAAGCGATACTTTCGGCAGGACGGTTCAGGATTCGATAGCCGTAAATTATTTTGAATCTTTTGGAATAGCGATTACAAGTCCGGCAAATAATTATGACACGTTAGTTAAAACGATTACCGTAAGAGGAACCTCAAAAGGCGTTAATACCGGAGACTCGATAGTTTTATTCAGAAACGGAATAGAATATGATAATTATACTGTTATAAATCATCTTGATACGGAATGGTCGTTTGCAGTTGAATTGCCTTCGCAGAATATTAGTTTATCGGTTCGTTTAAATTCCGCGTTATTCGGTCAAAATGCGGCGTCGTATTCAATAACGGCTCATTATATTGATACGCCTATTATTATGATTCAGTCGCCTGCAAATAATTACGATACGAATTCTAATTCTGTTATGTTGAGCGGAACAACTTACAATACGCTCGCTGGAGACGGTTTGACTATTTATTTGAACGGAACGGAAATTTCAAATTTTATCGTATCTTCTAAAAACGGCGTCTGGTCAAATAACGTGAATTTATCAGGCAAATCAGATGTTTTATCAATTTACGCTAAAGATTCTTTTGGTAGAACCGGTTGCGATACTATAATAGTATCATATTTTAAAACTCCGAAAATTGAAATAAAATCGCCTTTGACAAATTCTTGCTCTACCGCAAAAATAATAACGGTATCGGGAACGAGTTTGCATAGTTCTGCCAATGATAGCGTTGTAATTTTTAAGAATGGAAGTTTGCAGTCGGGTTATACAATATCCGGAGACAATGAAAACTGGACTGGAACAGTTTCATTAAATTCGGCGAACGATACGATTCTTGTCAAAATTACCGATAAATTCAATCAATCAAGTTATGACACAATATTTTTAAATTATCTTGATATTACGAGTTTTTACGATACTGTAGTTATAACAGGTTATGAAGACGCTGCGACCGCAGTTAAAATTCAAACTACGGAAAACCCGTTGAATTGCGTTTGGACTGCAAGTTATGGAACTAATCTTTCAGTTTCTGTTTTGGAAGGGGATACGGATTATATTTCAATTATTCCAAAAACGGATTTCATCGGATTTGATACTTTGATTTTAACGGTTCGTTATTATCCAAATTTAGGAAATCCAGCCGTATACTATACTGACAGCGTTTCTTTGATAGTAAATATATTGAATGTGAATGATACGCCGGAATTTAAAACTTTGTTTAGCGACACGTTTGTAAATGTCGCAAAATTATTCGGTTTAACGGTTGAAGGTAGCGACACTGACGCCAATCCGTTGACGTTCAGTTTCAGCGGAGCGGTTCCCTCCGGAATGACAATTACAAGAACAAACGATACTTCGGCATTGATTCGCTGGACTCCGGCTGCTAATCAGGTAGATTCTTATTTTATTAATGTTAGAGTTTCGGATAATTATAATTATTATAAACTTCAGCATTTTATAATTACAGTTAACAGACCTATTGTAATGATAGCTTCGCCTCTAAATAATGACTGCACGACTGCGAAAGAAATAAAAATCAGCGGAATAACACAATACAGTTCAAATAACGACGATATAAAAATTTTCAAAAATGGTATTTTACATTCGCGGGTACAATTGACGGCGGATAACGGGCAGTGGTCCGGAACAGTGTCTTTGAATTCGAGTTATGATACAATAAGCGTGGAAATTTTAAACAGAACCCAGACCGCAATATACAATGCTGATACAATAGTATTGAATTACTTTGACATTTTAACCGATACGGTTGTATTAACAGAAGATATGTCTTCGACAATTCCATTATTGACTACTGAAACTCCGGCTAATGTTGAATGGACTATTATGACCGGAAACTATCAACAAACGAAAATTGTCGAGGGAATAACGGATTATTTAATCGACACTCCGATTGTTGATTATACCGGAACGGATACGTTAATGCTGATAGCGGTATATTATCCGGACATTCACAACAAAACAAAATATATTATCGATTCGAAAATTTCGAATGTTATAGTTATGAATGTGAATGATAAACCCTATTTCACAAGCGTCCCGCCAGTCGCATATATTGAAGTCAGTATGCCTTACGAATATTTGATGACGGCTTCTGACACGGATAACGACGCGATGTCTTATAG
>DAINAU010000238.1:0-5288 GCA_036733285.1 bacterium | reverse complement strand
ATAAAGTCCGCTTGCGCTGACGTTATCGCACCAAATCGAAAATTCGTCCGAAGACCCTAATACATCGCTCGACTGGCTATAACTATAATGTCCAATTCCATCGGAAAAATCCAAGTCGTTGGTTCCGGTTCCAAAATGTATAACCAAAAAACTATTAGCCGGAAACATAATATCAGGCAAATCAAAACGATTGGCAACAGAAGTATTATCAAGCATTCTCCAGCCGCTAATGCTTACCGAATCCGAACCCGAATTATATAACTCTATGTATTCGTCTCTCGGAAAAGAAGTAAGAACTCCGTCTTTATCATAAAAATAAACTTCATTGATTTTTACACTTTCCCAACCCATACTCGAATTTCTTTTTCGAGGGGTGCCGTTAACATTGCCGACTTTACCAAGCGAGGCAACTGAAGGTCCGCGAGCCCATACGCAACCATAACTCGAAGCGTTGTAAACATTATTATGACTAATCGTATCGCTTCTTCGTTCAATTGAAACTCCCGGGTCAGGTCCTGCGGGCCAGCCGGAATTAAACGAAACTTGATCTATTAAATCATCATTAGCCGAATGCAAAGATAATGAATCTCCGGCGTCGCCTATATCTATTGTCGCGTAAACAATATCCGCTGAAATTCCTGAAACCGCTCCTTCGCTTCTTTCAAGTAAAAAATAAGATTTGCCTGTAATAATTCCGCCTGTAAAAGTATAAACCCCAGAATTATCTTTTAATTTACATCCGTTTAAAAATACGGAACCGTTTGTAGTGTTATATAATTCAATCCATTCAACCGAGGTATCTCCGTCATAAAAAATTTCGCTTATAATTACGTCTCCTTGGTTTATTGCTCCGCTTAACACTGAAATAACTTTGATCTCGTAAACCTCATTATTCAAATTACAAATCGCGGTGCATACCAAATCGCCGACATATCCTGAAATTTTATTGGTAAATGAAATTTGTCCGGCGGCTAATGTCGCCGAATCAACCAGCATTGTCGCTATACTATTGTCATATTGAATTAATATTTTTGAATTTATACCCTGTAAAGTATCGCCGTATGAATTTGTAAAAGAAAATCCCATTGTAAAATCAGTGTCAATTATTACATACGAATTTCCAATAAAATTAAAATCAATTACCCTCTGAGAGGAAGGAGCCAAAGTATCTGCTGTATTCGAATATTTAAAATAATCTGTAAATGTATTTCCCGAATACCCTACTCCCGGATTTGTTCTCGGATGCGCCGAATATACTACGCTTGAAACTTCCGCTTGATTAAACGCTATTGCAGAAAAAGTGTCCGGTTTGCCTCCTATACTTGACCAACCGATTCGCATTTCCACAACTTTATCAACATTATTATTTGAATATGACGAATCGCATACTATCGGATTATTCCAGTTTCCGGAATATTTTTTTACAGTTAATAAACCGTTATCGGCAATAATAATCAAACTTGCTGAAAACGGAAGGTTGTGGGTTCCGTTCTGATTATCCGAGACAGTCGAACCGCCATAACCAGTGTCTATGTATATAAATAAATCGGCGTTATTCATAGCGCCGTGAGCGCCCTTATATCCAAAATATAGATTCAAATCGTCCCAAGTAATATAAAAACTGTCGCCGTTTCTAACGTCGCACAATTCGTCGTATTGCCAGTCATCCAAATCCCCGTCGATTAATATAGGTTCATAAGTTACATAAAAAAAATCAGTTGTCCTGCTGCCGCCGGAATCTATTGCGTCAACCCATATTTTATTTAATCCTGCAGTAAGCGCCGCATAAACTTTATTTAATGAAAAATTCAAAGTATATGTGTCTTTACCGCCCAAATCCAAAACATCGGTATTTGCGCCTATAGAAAAATAAACAGTATCAATGCCCGCATCATCTTTAAAATCGACGTCTATAGTTCCGGCATATACGTTGCTGTCTGAATTTTTAAAAGTATAACTGTCGTCATTTATTATTATTTGCGGAGCATTGTCCATATATAAAGTAAAAACCGCCTGACCTACGCGGGTATCGTAATTTATAGGAATTTCACCGGCAGGATTAGGAGATTTAGGCGTTCCTGACGCTCCAGTAGCAATTATCCAGGCAGACGTAGAAGTTCCTGAAATAACAGTTCCGTCGTTTTGCGGATTATAAACTCTGTAATATGCTCCTGAAATCATATCCGGCATAGACGCAGAACCAAAATTATCAACAATATTATCTTCATTATCCAATAATTGAAAATAATTTTTATCTCCGGCTGAAAAACTCATATTAACATTTTCATAATCCATAACTACATTTGGAAATGAGCCGGTAAAAAGCTCGTCGCTTTGAACAATTACAATACTGTCTCCAACAGGCATAATTCCGGACAAATAAATTGTCGCCATTAACCCTGTTCCAACCTTATAATGCCTTAATTTCCAATTTCTTAAATTTTGAGTCATACCTCCGGCGTTCAATAATTCAATAAATCTGTCAGTTCCTACTTTGACTTCAGAAATAATTACGTCCGGCATGCCTCCGTTAGGAAGATTATAGGTTACAGTAAAAGTACATGTAACATCGCCGGCTAAAGCCGGACTGTCTATTATAATATTTTGAGTCACCTGACCTCCGGAAAAATTATTAGAAGACGTTGGTATAACTACTCCGGCCGAAGACGACATCCCTACTACTCCGGTAAATAAACCGTATAAACTGCCGCTATCGTCTCTTGCAGATATAGTAATATTTATATTCTGCCCTTCAATAGGAGTATCGGTATTTACTACAATATCAAGATAACTCATATAATTGGCGCTGCTGACATTCATTTCTATTGAACCTGTGGCAACCTGAGTTGTAACGGATATAGGATTATTATTATCCGCCTTCGGAGTTCCGAAAATACCGCCGCAATTAATCCAATAACTTGCAAGATTTCCAATATTAGGCAATGAATCTCCTCTTCTTTCAAATAAAATATCCTGGGCTGTAAAAGCAAATGTTTTATCAATAATTGAACCGATATTTGAATTAAATATGCATATCGTATCATCGCCGTCGTTTAACCAAAATCCTTGATTTACAAAATCAGGATAAAAACCGTATTTAGAATAAAAAGCGTCGCCGTCTCTGGCAACAACCATTTTTTCTCCGACTCCCAAATAACCTCTTAGATTTACTTTAAAAGTAACATCTATGGTTCCGGGGTTATTATTATATATTGTCTGCCAACCTTTTAAATCCTGAACTCTGCCTCCGTAATTCATTATTTCAAAAAATCTGTCTAATTTTCCGGAACTGCCGTAACTTGATATTTCTGAAATGATAATTTTTGCCGTAACTGGAGAATAAGATACCATAATCGTAATATTACTGTCAGGATCGGTTAATCTGCATTCAACTTCTGCATAACCATTTACAAGCGTAGCGGTACACGGTTCAATTATTCCGGTTTCGGCATAAATATCCACATAATCATTAAAACTGTTAAAGTTCCCGTTTGCCGCGTCTTTTGCCTGAATTTTTAATATAAAAGTTTGTCCTTGTTCAACTGCAAGCGGAGCTTTAGAATCGCAGTCAACATCAAAATGATGAACCACATTCGGAAGCGTTACGGAAATATTATTTGACAACGCCCCTCTGTTTCCAGCCGAATCTTTTCCTCGAATTTTAAATTGATAATTTGTATTTGGCGACAATCCGGAAATTGTTACCGAAGATGTTGTTTGTGTACCAAGAGTTGAATACGAAACCTTGTTGTACACACCATTGCTGTCAGAATCAATTGGAGCGCCGCCGGTTTTCCATAGAATTTCATATTCGTTCCATGGCGACAATCCGTCGGAATCGCAGGCAGTCCAATTCAAAGTAGCGGTATAACCGCTCGAATCCGAACAAGATAAATTCGATATAGTCGATGGCGGAGTCGAATCGCACAAAATTGCAAACACTGCTTCTGTCCGCCATAATCCTGAAGTCCTCGGTTGAATATGAAAATAACTCAATCCCGGATAAAGATATACGTTATTCCATTCCCCGTATGCATTATATCCGGAACAACTTGAAGAATCCGAATTAATTACGTATCCGCTTTGTTTATCGTATTTCCAATGTTTTAAATCAGATGCCGCGGATTCAGGATAAACTGAAGCAAAATAAACATAACTGTCATTCTGCCATGTGTTTTGACTAATCGATGTTCCGCCTTGTTGAGTTTTACACAAAATATATGCGGCGGTTGTAGCGTTTGCCGGACCTGAACAAACCAGATTGTCCATATAAACCGAAGCGCCGCCGCTCACATATTCAAATTTCAAATTTATATCTTCTTTTGTATTATAAACCGATTCGAGCGTGATTGTTTTAAGAGACCAGGTTCTTGTTATAGAATCCGAATTGCTTTCGTCAAGCCGGAATGTTTTTTGAGCGGTCCATGCTCCGGCATTAACTCCAACTTTTTGAGCTGATACTACAAACGCCCCGCCTGATAGCGTGGAACCGCTGTCTGCTTTAATCCAAAATGAAACAGTAGTAATTGAATCAATATCATTGGCTGCTCTTACAAAATTATCAGCGTCTTCTAAAAATTTTGCCGAAGTGGAAGTCGAAACGTATGTATCGCCTGATATAGCAACACCGCTGTTAGTCCAGCCGGTAGGGAACGCAGTAAAATTCTCGTCAACTATGTAATATGAAAACGCGATTGTTGGAAATGCAATTAAAAACATTCCCAACCAATATTTTAAATTTATCAAAATTTTACAATTCATTTTCAAAAATCAATTTTTAATGTTAATTTATTAAAATTAGCAATTTCCGTTCCATAAAAAAACATTAAATCTTTTTGTTTTTCAAGGAGTTAATTTATATTAAAATATCAAAATATTAATTAAATTGAAATTTTATCAAATTCTGTTTGAAAATTTTGCAGTAAAATACAAAATAGTCGAAAGCTGAAATAAAAAAGAAACAGATTCCAAAAACGAACTTTCTATCCGTTACTGATGCGGGATATACTTTTACACTTTTATTATTGATTTTAAATTCATTGAAAATTCAGGACATTCCTAATATAAAAAACAAGATGTTGTTTGCAAAGCCTTTAAAAGAATATATCCGAGAATATTGAAAATTTTCCGCAAGAATTATTTTGCTTTTTGCTTGACGGACTTTAGGTTGATTCGATCAATATGTCTATAAGTCGAAGAGCGTTCGTATTTTCTTATTGCTTTGAAGGATAAAGAGTTTAAATCTATAAATGAAGATTATGAAGGACTTTATAAATTCAGACAACCCG
>DAINAU010000237.1:0-5367 GCA_036733285.1 bacterium | reverse complement strand
TTCTTATTTCCGAAATTTAAATATAAACTGAAAGCAACATCCGATATGAGCATATGCTTTTAAACCGGAAAAATCATTAACCAATATCCATTCTTCGGTTCCTTCAGCGCGCAAATAAATGTCATCGGATAGATCCATTGATCGTAATTCTTCAATATTATAAGGTCCTTTTACTTGTTAGTTCTTATATATATAGTATTTCATAATTATTCAGTTAACTTTTTATTTTTATAAATCGAAATCAAAAAATTGGGTCTGGATAATTTAAAAGCGTCCAATAATTCGTAATTAGTTTTATATTGTTCATTCGCGGCTATCAGATAATCAGGATTATATTTTTCATAATATTTCTTATAAAGATTTCCCGGAATGATTTTAATATCGGTTCTGTCAAAACAAATTTGAGGCGCCCACCATCCTGCGGCGGTTTTGCCTGAAGGAATCAATTCATTAATCTTTTTTGAAGCATTCGACAAATCATAACCGGTTTGATGAAACGAATAAAAATACTGAAATAATTCTATCGCTAAAAAAATAACGATAAAAGTTTTTAAGTTAAGAAATCGCGAGAATTTCGGAAGAAGATAAAATAAAAATACCGACAGTAGAATCGAAACAATCAATACAGCGCAATCAGAATGATTCATTTGGATTTTTTTTTTAAGTATCCACCATGCGAAAGGATAAACAAAAAAAAATGAAAGCGCGGTTCCGAGAAACGCGGATTTTTTTTCTGTTGATATTGTGAAATATGAAATAGAACCGATAATAAAGAAAGGTATCAGCATTAGTCTGTATCTCGCCGGAGAATACGTAGCTGATAAATTTATCGCAATAACCGTCAGAATAAAAACCGGAATTAATAAAATCTCGATTTTTGAATTTCTATTCCGGTTAAGAATGATTTTGTAAATGCCCGCGAGAAAAAAACCGTAAATCATAAAGCATCTGATAAAGAAATTGGAAGATAAGAAAGTTAAAACATTAAAAGCGTTAAAAAAATAAAAGTTTCCGGAATGATCAGCGAAAATATGTCTTAATATTACAGACTCCTTTAAAAGAGCGTAAGAATCGTAGAATTTTAAAATATACAAAAGTGAAATCAAAACTGCCGATACGATTCCAAAAATAAAAAATCTGAAAACAGAATTTTCTTTACGGCGGAAAAAACCGGCCGCGATAATCGAAACTGTTGCCGGAACGAAATTAGTTTTTATTAATATTCCCGATACTATCAGAAATCCGCAGACAAACTGATGAGTTGCGGTTTCATTTTTAAAACAATACAAAGATAACGCGAGCCATAGCAGCAAATAATTTTCAGTCAATCCGGTTCTATTAACCGCAATAACAATAAAAGTCAGCGAAAACAAAACCGCGTAATATAAAAAATTGGTTTCATTTTTAAAAGCAAGCGAAAAAATAATCGAGCTAATCAGACCGAGACAGGCGAAGAATTTTATAAGTGAGACAAAACTAATTCCTGCGATTTTAAAAAACAAGTAGGTAAAAAAAGAATTAAGAGGAAAAACAAGATGGTAATTATATTCCTCAAAAAAAAAAGTTCCGTTAGTTATTTTGTGTTTGGCGTTAAACGAATAAATCCCCGGGTCGACAAAAGCGTCTTTATCTCCGGAACTGAAATAAAACGGATCTTTATAAATATCGTAATATCGTAAAACAAACGCAACCGCGAACAATACAACAATAATATAAAAACGTTTTCTCGCCATAATACAAATGATTATTTTTCGCCGGAAAAAATTATACGCGGCGGAATATTGTATTTATACGGATTATTCTTTTTAAAGAAATCGTTTAATGCGTCTCTGATAAAAACCAGCGTGTCGAATTTTTCCACGCCTTTAGAAAACAATGAATAGCCGTCGTTCGCCGCGCCGATATAATTCGGAACCGATACGGTATACATTTTATCGTCCAGAAATTCTTTTCCATCGCTTGTGGTCAATGTTTCGATATAATATTTTCCAATGTCGCGGTTTTTATAATATTTCAGAATTAATCCTGAAATCTGCATACTGTGATAGCCGTCGTTAAGCATATTTTTCAAAAAATTTCTTATGTGAACGCCTTTAAGTTTCATCGTAAAAATCGTGTTGCCGAAAGGTTCGACCTGATAAACGTCCCGAAACAAAATATCGCCTTTCAAGATATATCCCCTGATTCCGGAATTGTTGTAAAAAGCCAAATCGGTTTTGCCTGTTTCGCGAAGAATGTCTGTCAAAAGATTTCCCAATTTCGAATCGGCATACGAATCGCTTTCATTTGATTTTGTCAAATCATCTTCGGAATATCCGGATTCGACTTTCATTATATTTTCAATATCGCGGCTTCGATCGCTTATGAAAGAAATGATTCCGGAATCTTCTCCTGTTTCATCAATTTTCAAAGAAACAAGGGCGTTTGTATCGTAAATGATTTTCTTATTAATTTTATCAAAAATTATTTCAAATTTTCCAACGGCTGATAACTTTCCAAATGTGCTTAACAAATACGTCTTAACCCCTTTTTCTTTCATCGGAATCTCTTTTCCTTTATGGTCGTGTCCGCCGAAAATAATATCAAACCCATTAATTTTCTTTATTAACGCGCTGTCAAAATCAGTTCCGCAGTGAGACAGACAAACTGTCAAATCAGGTTTGTTCCGCATCATTTTTTTAAGAGTTTTTCTTAAAGACTTTGTTTCATTCTTAATTTTAAATTTATTCAGATTTTTTTCGCCGATTATTAAAATCGTTTCAGTAGTCAATACTCCGGTAACTCCGATTTTCAAATTATGTTCGGGATATTCTAAATTCACAAAATCATCAAGTTTTTTTCCTGAACATTCCACATTGCTGACCGGCATTTTAAAATTAATTCGATTTAATAAATCGATAAGTTTATCTTCTCCTCTGTCGAATTCGTGATTTCCAAAAGTTCCGGCGGAATATCCAATTAAATTCATACAATCGATAACAAGTTTCCCGTCGGTCAAATCGCCTTCGGGAGTTCCCTGAAACATATCCCCGACGTCAAACAAAATGACGAGTTTGTCGGGATTATTATTTTTATAATCGTCGACATATTTTTTAAGAGCGGCGAATCCGCCGACAAGAGGCGGATTTTGCGAATCCGCCCAAACTGATTTATAAGGTTTAATCTGTCCGTGAATATCGTTAGTATAAAAAAAAACAATTGCGACAGTGTCTCCGGAAGCAATGATATTTTTCGATAGATTTGATGAATTTGATATGCTTGCCGCGATAGAATTGTGAGATAAAAAAAATAATAATAAAATTAAAACCGAAAAATTAAAGATATATTTAGAAAATATCTTTTTCATACTTCCTCCGGATTTTCATTTTTATTTTCAGACTTAGTTAATTTGACAATCTGAAGTTCGGCTTCTTCAAGTTTTTTATTGCATTTATTAAGAATATCCATTCCTTTTTTATATATCTCGATCGATTCATCCAAACCGGTGTCAGGCGATTCGAGTTTTTTCACAATATTTTCAAGCGAATTTATACCTTCTTCAAAATTAAATTTTTCGTTTTTCATTTTATTTCATTCTCCGGAATAAATAATTAAAATCATATTCGGGTCTATTTATAAAAAAACCGTTAAAACGGTTAGCAAATAACGATTTTATTTTTATAAACATCGCAATTAATTGCGGCGTTTATAAAAATAATACAAAAACTAAAACCGTTTTAACGGTTAAAAAAAGCAACTGAATAGCGACAAAAAATCATTTTTTTTTATCCGTTTCCGGAACAATCAATTTTTTCAAAATATGCCTATAAATACTGACAAAACCCGAAATAACTCCAAGTATGGTTCCGGCAGTTACAAACACGGCGTTTGTTTTATGCATAATATATTTTTCTATTGCAAGACCTAAAAAAAAACCAACGAGAATACAACCAATCATTGTAAATCCGATATTTGAAACAATAGACATCAATCTTATGCTTTCAGTCCATTCGCGGATATTTTCGGAACGTTTCTCGTTTATCAAAGGTTCCGGTTCGACGAGTTTATCAGTATTTTTTTCATTATTCGTATTTTCTATTTGAACACATCCTTAATTCTATCGATTATAGATTTATTATCGCCGCCGATATCAATAGATTTTCCCTTGTATAAATCATGAAGTTTTAAAATGAGTTCCTTTTCATCCGAAGCGAGTTTAACCGGAACCGCCACAACGACTTCAATCAACAAATCGCCCACTCCATACCCGTGTATGTCGGGAATGCCTTTTCCTTTTATTTTAAAAATCTTCCCGCTTTGAGTTCCTTGAGGAATTTTCAATTTTAATTGTTTTTTGTCAAGCGTTTCAATTATGATTTCGTCGCCAAGCGCCGCTTGCGGATATGTTACTGCCGCCTGCATAATCAAATCGTTATTATGTCTTGAAAACTTTTTATGTTCTTCTACCGTTATAAAAACATATAAATCTCCGTAAGGACCGTCGTTTTTACCCGCGTTTCCTTCGCTCCGAACCTTAAGCTGCTGACCGCTTTCAACGCCTGCCGGAATTTTCACGGAAATTTTTCTATCTTTTTGAGTCATCCCGAGACCGTTGCATTTCTTGCAAGGCGAAGTTATTACCCTGCCTTCGCCGCGGCAATTAGGACAAGTCCGGCTGATTGAAAAAAAACCCTGTCTTTGTTGAACCTGTCCGGCTCCGCCGCATAATTTACAGGTTTCAGATTTCGAACCGCGCTGCGAACCGCTGCCGCCGCAAGAATCGCATTTGTCATACCGTTTATATTCCACGTTTTTTTCGCATCCGAAAGCGGCTTCTTCAAGCGTTATCGAAATATTGTATCTTAAATCGTCGCCGCGATAAACTCTATTGCGACTTCCTCCGCGTTTGCCGCCGCCTCCGAATAAATCTTCAAACAAATCTCCAAATCCGCCAAGACCTTCAAATAAATCCTCAAATCCGCTGAAATTAGCGTTTGTCCAGCCGCCGGTTCCGCCTTCAAAAGCCGCGTGTCCGAATTGATCGTATTGCTGCCTTTTTTTCGCGTCTGATAAAACCTGATACGCTTCAGTCGCTTCTTTAAACATATCCTCCGCTTTTTTGTCGCCCTGATTTTTATCCGGATGATATTTAACCGCAAGTTTCCTATACGCTTTTTTTATTTCTTCCGGCGACGCGTTTTTCTCAACGCCAAGCGACTCGTAATAATCTCGTTTGCTCATTTTACGCTATCTCTCACCTCATTTACAAAATAAACATTAAATTATGATATTATAAAATTTTTGACAAAGTGTCAACAAATAAATTTAAGTTTCCAGAATTAAAGAATAAAATATTTTATTAGAGGAAAATGGCATTACAGAAAAGCT
>DAINAU010000236.1:0-5380 GCA_036733285.1 bacterium | reverse complement strand
TTCTAATGTTTGTATTTTTGATAATGAAGCGCTTAAAGAAGTTTCATCAACTTCAATCTTTGACGGACGAGTACGCTTGACAAATGGATTATTAGGATTACATTTCTTTGGAGGTAATTTTATATATCCGGCAGATTCAAGACGCAGCATAAATCCTCGACATACCATATCTCGCAATGCTCCGTTTGCTTGCGCCCAATTCCAAGCGCGGCAAAGTTTTTTTGATAATTCACGGCGACTATCATTTGGATTTTCTTTTATTAGTTTATTGATAAATTCTACATCTTCAGTCTGCGCTATTCGACCTTGATATTTTACATTTATATTCATAAACATATATTATCATATTTGTTTGTGGAATGCAAGTTTTTAATATTTTTTTTCTCTATTTTACCGCTGAACTATTACATAAATTTTAGTAAAAAAGGGACATAGTAAAAAGAGGGACGGAGCGTAAGGATAGTTTATGTTTTATAAAATAAAAATTTTTAAACGCAAAAAAACTTCCTTCATAATGTAATTATAAATGCGCTTTTTATTTGATTTTTATTAGCGGAGATTCGCGGGGATTCGCGGGAAAAATTTCTCCCGCTAATCAACGCTAATCAACTCGAATAAAAAGAAATCATTTTAAACCGCAAATTATCTTTATAAATTTAAAGCAATATTATAAATTTTGTTTTTAATAATTTAAATTATTTTGTAAAATGTTTATTTAATTCGAATTGCAGTTTTAGTGTTTTATTATATTTCTTTATTCGGTCTATTCGGTTTATTCGCGGAAAAATTTCACCACGAACAAATACAACGAATCTGTTTTAAATGACATAATCTATAAGACAATTTATATTTAATTTATTTTATTTACAAAACATTAGTAAAAGGCAACAAAAAATAGAAATTCTACATTTTATCAATGGAAATATGTTCGAGGGATTTGACGCCGGTTTTGTTTTTCATAAAAACATTCAATCTGTTTATTTTGTCTTTAAACAAATTCTTTTTTTTTGGAAGAAATCTGATTTTACTCAAATCTTTTATTTTATCTTCGGCTTCGATTGAATACGGATTTTTGTGTTGTAAAACATATCGCCACAATTTTAAAGCTTCTTTAGAATCTCCTAATACTTCGTATAATTCCGCGAGAGTTTTTCTAACGGTAAAACAATGTTGTTTTTCGGTGATAAATCTGTTTCTGCCGATTTCAATCGCATTTTCAAGGAATTCTACGGCGTCTGTCAATAATTTTTTTTGAGGATTTCTATTATTGGCGAGTTCAAAAAAATACTGCGATTCGAGACATATCGCGGTTCTGTATAAAAACACGATATTATTTTTTATTATATGATTCAGACGAAGAAAAATATCGGACGCTTCTTTAAAATTTATAGTTATAAAATGAAGAAATCCCTGCATATTCGCAGAAACCCAGGGCAAATCGTAATAACACTCCAAACCTTTTTTTAAGAATTCGTCTTGAAGAGTTTTAATAGTTTGATTATTCATAGAACCGGAAAACATTATTTCAAACATATCCCATTCGGGACTGTCCAAAATAGAATTTTCTTCTTCAAAATAATCTACGTCAAAAAAATTCGAATGGAGTTTTTTTTCAGAATAATTTCCCGATAAAACTCCGGCGATGTTTCTTTTTTTGGAATACATATTTGCGGCGTCTTTAGAAAAGTATCGAGCTCCGAAGAAACCTCCTATATTAACTATATGATTTCCGATTTTAATTTTTTGGGGAATGCTTGCAATATATTCTTCGTTCATTTGTCTGATTTTTTCAGGATTTGAAAGAACGTTATAAGCGAGAGCCGCGTCGGAAAATAATTTATTTGAAATTTCAGCGTTGTTATTTTTATCCGGATGATACATCAAAGCGAGTTTGTAATAATTTTTTTTTAAAACGGATTGAGGGGTTTTTAAATCAACGTTCAAGAGTTCGCAATAATATCTAATTGCCGGGCATAATATTTGATTAGTCAGCAGGTCGTTTTTCATATTAATTCAATAAGAAACATTGAAAATATTCAATTATTGTTCAATCATAAAACAATTGTCGGCATGCCAAACTATCCAGACTTCGTCGTTGAAATTTATTTTTTTTTCGTCGAGCAGAAATTTATCGTGAGCCCGGCGAACTTGAATTTTATGTTTTTCCGTTTTAATCCAGTAGACGGTATATGAACCCATATAAATTATTTCATCGACAATTCCGCGGATATAATTATGTTTTCCATTCATATCCGGCTTATCATGAAACAATGTGAATTTTTCGGGTCTTATGCTTAAATTCACTTTGGAACCGAGTTTGAAATTTTTATCGTTATAAACGATAATTTCAGGGAGTCCATCGATAAACAGAAGGCAATAATCGCCGTCAATTTTAGAAATTTCGCAATTAAAAAAATTCGTATCGCCGATAAATTCGGCGACAAAACTGTTTTTAGGGGTTTCATAAATTTCAGCGGGAGCTCCGACTTGCTCGATTTTTCCGCGGTTCATAACGGCAAGATTATCGCTAATGCTCATAGCTTCGCCCTGGTCGTGAGTGACGTATAAAAAAGTTATGCCGACTTCGTCGTGAATAATATCAAGTTCTACGAGCATTCTTTGACGGAGTTTCAAATCAAGAGCGGCAAGCGGTTCGTCGAGAAGCAGAACCTGAGGTTTATTTATCAACGCCCTTGCAAGAGCAACGCGCTGTTTCTGCCCGCCGCTTAATTTATTGCATTTTTTTCCTGAATGATAATTCATTTGAATGAGGGTCAAATATTTTTCCACTTCTTTTTTAATTTCAGATTTCGGAGTTTTTTTTACCTCAAGTCCAAATGCTATATTTTCCCAGACTGTCATATGCGGGAATAAAGCGTAGTTTTGGAATACCGTATTAATCTGGCGTTTGTTTGCCGGAGTCCCGGTAATTTCAAAGTTATTAAGAAATATTTTGCCTACATCCGGTTTTTCAAATCCCGCGCATATTCTCAATAAAGTTGTTTTACCGCAACCGCTTGGTCCAAGTAGAGAAAAGACTTCTCCTTTTTTTATAGAAAGAGAAACATTGTTTAAAACATTTTGTTTTCCAAATTTTTTGGAAACGCCGTCAAATATTAGAAAATTATCCATTCAACCCTCGTAAAATCAAAAATAAAACTTATTTAACCCCGAATAATGCATTAGACGTAAAGTGAAGTAGCGATTCCAATTGGAATCGCTAAAGCTGTTTCTTTGAAACCGCCTTTTTCTAAAACATAGATTATTATTGCGATTTAAAATCGCAATTTATGTTAAAACTTCTAAAAACCCGAAAACTTTTTAAATTTACGGCTTTAGCCATAAATCATATGTTTTTAAAATTTTGTAAAAATGTCTGAAACAAGTATTCTATGCTATCTGAACAATTTTTTAAAATCCTTATGCAGTTTTCGGGTTAAAACACCAATACTTATTCCGAGGGATTTTGCAACCGCTCAAAATTTTACGCCGCAGTTTCAGGGTTAAATGTTTAATATATCTTCGTATTTAAACAGTTCAATATTATTGTTGACAAGAATATTTATCGCCTGTTGAATGTTTTTCACCTTAAAAATAATTATGGCGTTGTTTCCGGTTTTGTTGACAAAGGCATACATATATTCTACGTTCACATTTTCGTGAGCGAAAAAATTTATAATTTCGTGAAGTCCGCCAGGTCTGTCGCTGACTTTAACGCCGATAACCTCGGTAATTTTTACGGTAAGATGATTATCTTTCAACATTTTGTAAATTTTTTCAACTTCGGGAACAATAATTCTCAATATCCCGAAATCAGTCGTGTCAGCCATTGACAACGCGCGGATATTAACTTTGTTGTCCTGTAGAATTTTAGTTACTTCGGCGAGTTTGCCGGGTTTATTTTCAAGAAATATAGATATTTGTTTTAATAGCATTTTA
Organism: bacterium; assembly: GCA_036733285.1. Lineage (GTDB taxonomy): Bacteria > JAGOBX01 > JAGOBX01 > JAGOBX01 > JAGOBX01 > JAGOBX01. Next base: position 1,441 of record DAINAU010000236.1, on the reverse strand, counting down.
TATACCTCCGAAAGAATTTAAAATATTGCTCGTTTTTGAAAACGATTCAATCGCGTTTTAAAGAACAAATAAGTTCTTATAATTTTCTTTTATCGATTACCCGTTTGGCTTTTCCTTCAAAACGTTGAATTGATTGCGGTTCTACGAGTTTCACTTTAACTCTAATAGTTAAAACCGATTCAATGGCGTCCTGAATTTTTCTGTTGAAATTTTCGATTTCTTTCATTTCATCGGAGAAAGCCGCGTCTGTCATTTCGACCATTACTTCGATTTCATCAAGGGAACCTTCTCTTGTCACGACGATTTGATAATGCGGAGCTATGCCCTCGATTTTCATAAGCACGCTTTCGATTTGACTTGGGAATACGTTAACGCCTCTAATTATAAGCATATCGTCGGTTCTTCCGGCTACGCGCGTCATTCTATAATGAGAATTGCCGCATTCGCATTTTTCATATGTCAAAGCCGCTATGTCTTTTGTTCTGTAGCGGAGAAAAGGAGAACATTCTTTTGTTACGGTTGTGAACACAAGTTCTCCGTAAACGCCCTGCGGCAGTTGTTCGCCGGTTTGCGGATTAATAATTTCCGGAATAAAGTGGTCGCAGCAAATATGCAACCCTTTTTTCGCAAGACATTCGCAAGCTACGCCGGGACCTATTATTTCGCTCAATCCGTAAATATCGAGCGCGTCGACTTTCAATTTTTTTTCTATTTCTTTACGCATATTGTCCGACCATGGTTCGGCGCCGAAATACCCCACGCGGAGTTTTAATTTTTTTCTGTCGACGCCTTCTTTTTCCATGGCTTCCGCAAGGAGCATAGCGTATGAAGGAGTGCAACTTAATAATGTGGAACCGAAATCTTCCATAATCATTAATTGCCGCGGAGTATTTCCTCCGGAAACCGGGATTACTGAGATTCCAAGATATTCGCCGCCGTAATGAACTCCGAGTCCGCCTGTGAACAATCCGTATCCGTATCCGTTTTGGAGTATGTCTTTTTCCGATACTTTTCCTTTGTATAAGGTCCGAGCCATTGATTCCGCCCATACTCCGATATCGTTTCTTGAATAACCGACGACTATAGGTTTTCCGGTAGTTCCGGAAGAGGCGTGTATTCTAATCACGTTTTCCTGGGGAACGGCGAATAAATCAAAGGGATAATTATCGCGTAAATCCGTTTTATACGTAAAAGGCAAAAGTTTTAAATCGCTTAATGATTTGACGTCGCCGGGTTTCAATTTTAATTCGTTGAATTTTTTTTTGTAAAACGGAATTTTATCGTAGACATAATGAACAAGTTTTTTCAACCGTTCTAACTGGACGGATTGAATTTGGTCCAAGCTCATATTTTCGAGCTGTTCGATTTTTTGAAATGACATTTTATATCCTCCTATGATAAATATCAATATTTTTTATAAATAATCTACTCTTCGTATTTT
>DAINAU010000235.1:0-5398 GCA_036733285.1 bacterium | reverse complement strand
AATAAGCCGCAGTAAAACAGAAATCAAGAAAACAGAAATTTTAAAAACCTTTTTAAATAACTGCGAAATCCGGTATTACGGCAAAGTTGTAAAAGCGTCGACATTTTACGATTGGCTGAAAAGTTATGAGGAATGCGGAATAATCGGGCTGGCGACAGATTACGGCAAACGCAAAGGGAGTTGGAATATAGAGGGCTGGAATAAAGAGGCGCGGGCGTATTTTGAAAAATTATATTTAAGTCAAACAAAGCCGACAATCTCGGAATGTTACAAAGAATTAGAGCGCGAGAGCAAAGCGCAAAACTGGAAAATACCAGCAATGCGGACGGTAGAGCGATATGTTGAATCAATGCCATATTCCGCGCTGGTATATTATAGAGAAGGCGAGAAAATGTTTCACGATAAAATACAATCGTATTTTGAACGCGACGCAAACAGCATAGTATCAAACGAGGTTTGGGTAAGCGACCATCACCAGCTTGATATAGCGGTTAAATGGTGGGACGGCAGCGTAATATTCCCGTGGGTTACGATGTTTATTGATATGCGGAGCTGGAAAGTAGTAGGCAGCGCGATAACGCTAACGCCGAACAGTCAAAGCATAATGACCGCATTCAAACGAGCTATAACGAAATACGGACTTCCGAAATGGGTATATATAGACAACGGCAAGGATTTTGTAAGCAAACGGTTTATGGGCGGCGATTTAAAAATCGGCAAAGCGATAGCCGCAGATGAAATAATAAAAATCAACGGAATCTATGCGGAACTGAAAATAGAAGTAATAAACGCGCTGCCGTTCAATCCGCAGGCAAAAACGATAGAACGGTATTTCAGAATTCTTGAAGACCAGTTCGGAAAATTTACAAAAGGTTATCGCGGCAACCGCGTAAGCAATAGACCGGAGCAATTAAAAAAAGAAATCGCGGACGGGAATCTGTATCATATAAGTCAATTGCGGAATATGTTTGACGATTATATTGAACGGTATAATAACGAATCCGGCAGAGAAGACAGTAAATATTTAAAAGGATTATCGCCGAACGAATGTTATAAACAAAATCTTGACGAAAAAAATATATGCAAAGCGAATCCCGAATCAATAAGATTATTAATGATGCCGATAGGCGATAACGAAATCAAGTCCGTTCGGCGCAACGGAATATATCTGCGCAAATTTGACAAATGGTATAAAACGCCGGAAACGCTTGAAATCGGAACAAAAGTAATAGCGCGATACGATGTAGATAATCCGAACGAATTATACATTTATGACTTAAATCAACGATTAATAGCGATATGCGAAGAACGGAAACCTATACCTATATTAACGGCGACAAAAGAAGATTTTGCGTCAGTCAACGGCGAGAAAAAGAATCAGCGGAAAAATGTCCGCGAATATATGAGCCGCATAAATAAAGAACTTGAAAATTTGAATTTAAGCGACAAATTAAAATTCAACGAATTTACAAAAGAGATTACAAACACCGACACAGGCGAGGTAGTGAATATAACAAAAACGACTTATGATAATGCGAAAGAGAAAATCGACGATAAAAGGCGGAAACTGGAAAAAAAACAAGAGGAATTAAGAAAATTTTGCCGCGAGGGCGTAAAATTACTTAAAGCTGCAGGCGAGTTAAAAAATCCGGTCAATCCCAATCAATTTACGGAAAAAGAAAAAGAACTTTTTAAAATACTTGCAAAAAGCGAAAAAAAAGAAAAAGAAAAAGAAGCCGTATTATAATTTATTCCGGAGGTATTTATTATGTTAAATGAAAAGTTTAAAATTATTAATTCATTCAAAGAATATCAAGACGAAAATAATATTGATATTGAAAAAACAGCGGACGAAAGCGGAATAAATATTGATTTAATAAAAACATTATTAACAGATAAAAGAATAAACGCCGACAATGCAACGATAGAAAAACTTGAAAAATATTTGACGGAAAAACGCAAACAGGAAGCGGCAAAAGCTATTGAAAAAATAAACAAATTGATAATTGAAACATCATTAAACAAAATGCAGATAGCAAAAAAAACCGGAAAATCGAGCGCGGCAATATCGCAGTATTTTAATAACAAATATCCGGCGGGCATAGCCGGCGAGGCATTAAACAACATAACCAAATCAATAAACGAATTAATCCGTCAAACAGAATATAAAATAAAAAACAATATTGAAACGATTGAATTGTTTACAAACACCACAGTGTCAGAGGATATATTCAATACGCTTGAAATTGCGCAAAACAGCGTAGATATGGCAATAATACAGGGCGCGTCGGGAATCGGCAAAACATACGCATTAAAAAAATTTGCAAAAGAAAATCCGTCAATGATTTATATTTATGTTTTGGCGGGAACGACATTAATGAGTTTGATAAACGAATTATCTGAAAAACTTGGAATCCGCGAAATCCGAAAAACAGAGGGCAGACGAAGCGCGGCGTTAAAAGAAATAATCGCGAAATTAAAAGGAACGGAGCGAATGCTTGTATTTGACGAGGCGCAGAGATTATCGTTTAATTGCCTTGAAATGCTTCGTGATATAAGCGAAAACGCGGGAATATCAATAATATTATCAGGGCAGGAAACGCTGTATAAAAATATAATAGGTTCAAACAATATGCGATATGACCAATTAATCGGAAGGTTCGGACTTTATAAGAAATTAAACGGAATCAATGAATACGACGGCAATAATTTAATAGATTTATATTTTCCTAAAACAATCGACAAAGAAATACGAAAAGAATTAACTGAAGTATTAATGAAGCCGGGAAAAATCAGAGCGTTATCAAAAGTATCGAAAGCCGCGCATAAATTAGCGAAACACTCAAAGGGCGTTATTAAAGATGAATATATTAAATTTGCATTAAAACTTATTCTTCAGCAGGAAGTATAAAAACAAATTTTTAAATTCATAAAGAAAGGGAAAAATTATGATAAGGACAGCGGCGCAAAACAAAAGAATATACGGAATAATCGGCGATATAAAAAAATTGTATGGTAACGAAAGTGAAAAAATTATCAACATTACTAACGAATTTAAACGGGAAACTACAATAAGAATCAGCGGGCAGGAAAAAAGCAGTTTATTAACAGAACCGCAAGCGGATATACTAATAAAAGAGTTAGAAAAGTTCAAAGAGTATATTCTTTATTTAATAACCAATGATAAACCGGAAAATGAAATATTTAAAACCGAAGAACCATACAATTTATCATTTAAACTTATAAGAGCGATAAACGATTGTTATAATCACCTTGAAATGAAACACGACGCAAAATTAAAATTACAGTTACGCATTTTGAAACATACGCATATAAGGAATAATGCGGAAGCAAGCAAAGTTTATGAAGCGGTCAAAAGTATGGCGGCGCGTGAATACGATATGGATATAGTATTTAACAGTATAAAATTTTTATTAGCGCATCAGGATAAAATGACAGACTGGGAGCGCAACGCAATCTGGGATTATTACAGGCAAATAACTAAAAAAAAGAAATTAGACAGTCCGGCAAAGATACATAAAGTTATAGAAATATATTATAAAGTATGCAGGAAAACAGAATTGAAAACTGACGGAGGCGCAGTTGACGGAGGCGCGGGAAATAGCAATAAACAGATTTTTAACGAACAATTAAATCAAAAAGAAATACGCTGTGAAATTATAGAGTTTCCGGTATTACAAAACGGATAACATTAAAATGACAATAAAAAAAATTTTATACGCAAATAAAAAAAATGAATAAAATCGAACAAATAGAATTATTGAAAGAAAACATATTTGAAGTAAATAGATTGGCTGAAATACTTGATATATCCGAAACGTCAATATACCGACAGATAGCGGTCTTTCATTTAAACGCAATATTAATAGGCGATAAACGAATAATAATAACTAAAGCCGATTGTATAGCGATGTTGAAAGATTGTCAAATAAACGAAAGGGATTTTACATATAGGGACGCTGCTTATGAAATGGATATAATAACCAAAGTATTAGGCGACAAATATAAAAATATAGATGAAGAAATCGGAATGTATCAGAATTGCGGAAATCAATTATTGAAAAAAGCAGATATTTTTTTCGGCATACAGGAACTATCTTTAAAATTAAAAGTTAGCGCAACTCATATAAGGAATATAATTGAACGGGGCGATTTAAAAGCAGAAAGAATTTTAAAACAGTATCGAATTTATATTGAATCATTAAGAGAATATTTAAAGAAAAACCAGACATTTAATCAAGTATGCAATTAAGATGTTCATAAAAACGGTTACTTTTGTAATCAATAAACATCAAATAGCGATTGTTATTTTAAAAAGAGAATAGACTAAATCAAGGAAGCGAAACAGGAAAATCAGCGGATAGTATTTTAAAAATAATGTTTGCTATATTTAGGAACGAACACAGGAAAAATAAGAACGGTTATTTTAAAAATAAGAAAGGTTACTTTTTGTAATCGAAAATAATAAAATAGCGATTGTTGTTTTAAAAAGAGAATAGACTAAATCAAGGAAGCGAAACAGGAAAATCAGCGGATAGTATTTAATTTCAATATATTAGGAGCGAATATAAAAATGAATATAAAAGATAGAGAAATTATAAAAAACGAATGTCAGAAATTATATATTTTTGAAAGTAAAACGCTTGCTGAAATAAGCAAAATAAAATCTATTCCGGTAAGCACCTTGTCGCGCTGGAAAATATCTAACAAGTGGGAAGATGGAAAAAAACAATATCAAGGTTCAAATATCGAAATACGAAAACACGCGGACGCGGCGATAATAGATGTATTGTCAACAATTCAAAACACAAACGATATAAATGTAAAAACAAAATTATTTGACGGATTAAGCAAGGTAGTAAAAACGCGGACGGCAGTCTCAAAATCAGTAGATGAAGTCAGCGCGGCATATTGCGTAATGTCTTGGTTCGGTGATTACATACAAGAAACCGAAACGGATACTGAATTAAAAAGAAAAATACAAGGGCATATATTAGCATTTTTAGAAGACAGAGAAAAAAGATAATAATTTTTTGAAATTTATTTTTTAGTTCATTTATTTTTTTCATATGCGCGGTAGTCTTTCATTCAGCTATCACGCATCTGAATCTCCGGGTGAAAGCGTCAATGATTATACGATGCTTTCACCTTTTTATATTTTTTGATAAATACCAAGCAAGATAAAACCATATAAAAGCGACTTAAAATATCTTTAAAATGATGTTTAAAGAATCCTAAAACCATATAAAAAAAACGTTAAATTTTCAATAATATTAAAATATGGAGTATTAAAAGCAGTAAGGGAATTTAAAAAATAATAAAATCATTTTTCCGAAACTGGTTGTCGTAAATTCCGAAACTGGTTGTCGCGTCAACA
>DAINAU010000234.1:0-5420 GCA_036733285.1 bacterium | reverse complement strand
TAATATCGCCCATGTATGCTGCGCCGCTCCTTTCCACGCTGACCGAAGATAACTTAGTATGTGTTTTTTTCCGCAAAATACATACAATGGTAAAAAACAATATTCGTCATAATATCCGTGAAAAAATTTATTTTCCTGATCGCCGTGAACAGGATTATCGCTTGCGTCAAAATCAAGTATTAATTCTGTCGGCGCTGTTTTATAACTGTTTATAAATTGCTCAACCAGCTTTTTTGACATTGCTATAATATCGTTTCGGTCAACCATATTTTCAAATCGGCATATTGTCGGCGGACTTGATAATGCAGTATCATTCGTTTTACGCTCACACAGAATTTTAAATGTGGTATCATTTCGCAATTGTTGGTGGTCGTTAATATCTTCATAGCCGCCGATAAGCCCGAATACCCGCTGTTTGAGTAATTCTTCAATAGAATGATCTACTTTAGCAGCTTCCCGTTTATCTTGTATGCAGGAACTCATTTCTTTTATTATTTTGCTTTTTTTTTCGAGTTCGCGAAACATCAATAATCCGGCATCACTCGTGATTTCGCCTCCGCTGAAATCCGCTACTATTTTTTTCTCTTTAAATCCTTTAAATTCGATTGGTTTTTCTATTATTTGAGTTGTCATTGTATTATTCTCCTTTGCTACTTTTATTTTTTTTATAAAATGATTGCTTATTAAGGCGTTTCAGCAATAATAAATTTTTATTTTCAATTGTCCATTCAAACTCTTCGCCTTTTTCTAATTCAAGAGCTTGACCAATTGGCGCAGGCAAGATAAAATAATATGATGTGTTTGTAGGCCGTTCGACTTTTTGTAATTTACTTTTATACCCCATTTTATATTCTCCTTAATTTGATCTATATATAGCTTTTTAGCTATATAATATACTATATTTTTTTTGCTTTGTCAAGGGGGAAGCTGCTTTTTTTTTATTTTTTTTGAGGGAATTATAACTCATATGGTAGGTGAGAATTTGTTATACAAATCGTCGAAGGCCATTTTGTATTTAAAGTATTTGAATAGTAGGATTTTATATAGCTTTGATTGCATTTTCTGTATTACTTGATGAATTTTTCGGGTTCAATGCAGGATTTGGGTTAAATCAAAAAAATAATTTTTCAACCCGAAAACTGCAAAAGCAAATTAAACCCGAAAACCGCGTTAGTATTTTGAAAAATCGTAAAAAGAATTCGGGTTCAAATATCGTAGCCGGAATTTTTAAGGTCGTTTGTCAAATTTATAACGCGGCGTTTCCACGTATGTTTTAATTTAAATTCATTGTAAGCCGATTCGGAATATTTTTTTTTCAAACCGGGACTGTTCAATATTTCGATAACTTTATTTTTTAAATTTGAAAGTTCGGAACCTTCAAAAAAATATCCGGCTCCGAAAGGTTCGATATTATTTTTAATAAACTCGTTTTTATCTGAAACCAAAACGTTTCCTAACGACATTGAATATGATATGCGTTCGGAAATCGCCTGATTCATACAGGGCGAAATATTGAACGCAATAACCGAATGTTTCATGAATTCAAGCGTTTTATTAAAAGTAATCGGTTGGCGGACAATAAATTTATTTTCTTTAACGTCTTCGAGATTCATATTTCCGAAAACAGTCAGCGGCAAATCTTTAATTGAATTCAATATTTTTATTCTGTTATTGGTTCTAAATAATTTATCAATGCAAATATATAAATGTATAACAAGGTCTTCTTCTTTATCTTTCTCAAAAATTACGTCCTCGAAAAACAATTTTTTCATTTCATCGAAAAATAAATCGGTATATAGCAGTTCTGATTTGCGGGATAAAATGTTAAAAAACGCCTTAAACCAGTTCAGAATATCTTCGTTATTTCTGAATATAACAGAAATTTGCCGCCAGCATTCGTTCAACGAAGGCATTGAACCGAAAAAAACCAAAGGGATTTTTCTTGAATTAATATCAGCAATAGTTTGTCCGTCATTAACCGCTTCCGGCGCGCCCATAGGCATAAAAAAAGCGAGCGGCTGTCTAAAAAATTTTTTTGTTATGCCGAGGTGGTTAATATCCATAACTACCGGTATGAATTTAGAACTTATAACGTTCAGTTTATCATAATGATAGAAAGGGCTGTCCACAAAATAACTAATCCACGGACAATTAATTTTTTCAATTATAGCGTTGAAATTATCAACCGAGGAATGAGCGTTTATACTGAAAATAAAATCCGAATCTGCCCGGAAATTATTATGTTTTAGAATACTATATGAAAGAATTTCAATTTCATATCCGAGACATTTAAAAGCTTCCGCAATATGAATCAGCATATAACCAATGGCGTTATACTGTCCGTCTTTGCCTACAAATACTATTTTTTTCATTTTGTAAGAACGAGGATAAATTCAAAAAACGCGATATAAAACTAAATTTTTCTGTTGCGACAAATGATTTTCGCCTGATTGACGGCTTCGACCAAACTTCCGAAATGCGCCTGATTTTTTCCGGTTATATCATAAGCGGTTCCGTGGTCTACGGAAGTTCTGATTATCGGGAGTCCAAGAGTTATATTGACTCCCTCTCCGAAAGAGATTAGTTTTAAAGGAATCAAACCCTGGTCGTGATACATACAAACGACGCAATCAAAATTATTTTTCACTTTAGGAAACAACGTATCGGAAGAAAAAGGTCCTTTAGCCGAAACGCCTTTTTTCACAGCTTCCGAAACAGCCGGAAAAATATATTTTATTTCTTCATAGCCGAACAAACCGTTTTCGCCGCAATGAGGATTCAGAGATAAAACGGCGATTCTCGGTTTTTTTATTCCAAAATCCGATTTCAATGAATTATGCGCAAGCATAATGGAATTTAAAACGGATTCTTTAGAAATTTTTTCCGGAATTTTTTTTATTCCAATATGAGTTGTAACAAGCAGAACTCTTAAATATTTTCCGGCGAGCATCATCCCGAAGTTTTTCGTATTAGTTAGAAATCCGAGCAATTCGGTATGTCCGGGGAACGGACAACCGGCTTTATGCAGGGCGTCCTTATTTATCGGGCAGGTTACAACGGCTCCGGCATTTTTATTCAAAACGCAATCGACGGCGGAAACGATATAATCAAGCGAAGCTTTTCCCGATTCTGCCGATACTTTGCCAAACTTGATTTTTGATAAATCGCAATTATTGAAATCCAGAAGATTCAATTCGTTCGGACGCAGACAAGTTTTATCGTCAAATTGATAAAACCTGTTAATTTTTAATTTCAATTTATAAAGATTTATATAATGATTTATAATATTGTAATCTCCAAAGACCGCAGTTTCGGCAAGATTGATTTTTTTTTGCGCGGCGGCTTTAGCAATAATTTCGGGACCTATGCCGGAAGGGCATCCCATAGTTATGCAAACAACATTTTTTTTCATTTTATCATCGCATCCAATTCTTTTTTCAATACGCCAAGTATTTCAGATTCCTTTACTTTTTTTACAATCTTTCCTTTTTTAAAAAGCAGACCGACTCCCTTGCCTCCGGTTATTCCAATATCCGCGTCTCTGGCTTCGCCAGGGCCGTTGACCGCGCAGCCCATAACTGCCACTTTTATAGGTTTTCTGACATTAAACAATATTTTTTCAACTTCGCCGGCAATTTTTATCAGATTGATTTCTGTCCGGCCGCACGTAGGACAAGCAATCAAATCCGGAGTGTCTTTTCTTAAATTCAAAGCTCCGAGAATTTTATAAGCCGCATAAACTTCTTCTACTGGATCCGCGGACAGAGAAACTCTTATTGTGTCTCCCAAACCATACGAGAGTATCTGCGATAATCCGATTGACGATTTGATAAGACCGCATCGCAAAGTTCCGGTTTCAGTTATTCCGATATGCAGCGGATAATTTCTTTTTTTGCTGAAAAGCATATAACTCTTTACGGTAGACAATACGTCGGAAGTTTTTAAAGAAACGACTATATTTTTAAAATCGAGTTCTTCAAGATAAGCCGTTTCGCTCAACGCGCTTTCCAGCATCGCGTTCTCAACCGATATTTTTCCGGCTTCAAGTTTTTGAAGAAGAGATTTCTCAAGCGAGCCAAGATTAACTCCGATTCGTATTGGAACGTCGTTATTTTTTGCGGCTGAAACAATTTCTTTAATTTTCCATTTGTCCGTTATATTGCCGGGATTTATCCTTAATTTAGAAACTCCGGCTTCAACCGATTTCAGCGCAAGTTTATAATCAAAATGAATATCGGCGACAACCGGAAGCTCCGCCGACTTGATAATCTTTTTCAGACCGTTTATATCATCGTCGTCTTTTACCGAAACTCTTACGATTTCGCAACCCGCGTTTTCCAGTTTTTTAATCTGATTAAGAACTTTTTTAAAATATGCGGTTTTAATATTGCACATCGATTGAATTCTAATTATATTAGAACCGCCGATTGTCAAATCCTTAATTCTAATTTCTCTGGTTTTATGCCGTTTTTTTATTAAACAAATATCCGATTTCATATCTTGAATCAAATTATAAATCGTCCGGATGCGTAATTTTTCCGGTTATCGCGCTTGCCGCTGCAACCGCCGGATTAGCGAGATACACCTCGCTTTCAACGTCGCCCATTCTGCCGACAAAATTTCTATTTGTAGTCGCCACGGCGCGTTCTCCTTTCGCAAGAATACCCATGTGACCGCCAAGACAGGGCCCGCAGGTCGGCGTGCTTACCGCGGCTCCGGCGTCGACGAAAATCTCGAAAAATCCGGCTTTCATAGCCTCTTTCCAGATTTTTTGAGTTGCGGGAATAATAATGCACCTTACATTTTTAGCGATTTTTTTCCCTTTTAAAATGTTCGCGGCAATTTCCAAATCCTCGAATCTGCCGTTTGTGCAAGAACCGATAACAACCTGATCGATTTTCAAATTTTTTATTTTTCTGACAGGTTTAACGTTTTCAGGCAAATGAGGCATAGCGACTACAGGTTCTATTTCGGAAACGTTTATATTATAAATTTTTTCATAAACGGCATCAGGGTCGCTTTTATAAAATTTATATTTCCGATTAGCTCTGGATTTAACGTATGCTTCGGTTGTGTCGTCCGGTTCTATAATGCCGTTTTTCCCTCCGGCTTCGATAGCCATATTACACATTGTCATTCTTCCGCTCATATCTAAGTTCTTGATAACCGATCCGCAGAATTCCATTGATTTATACAAAGCTCCGTCGACTCCGATTTTTCCTATAACATATAAAATCAAATCTTTTCCTGAAACCCATTTATTCAAAGTTCCTTCAAAAATAAATTTAAGCGCAGTCGGAACTTTCAGCCAGATTTCTCCGGTAATCATAGCTGCCGCCAAATCAGTGCTGCCGACGCCTGTGGAAAACGCTCCTAACGCTCCGTAGGTGCAGGTATGCGAATCCGCGCCTATTACAAGG
>DAINAU010000233.1:0-5440 GCA_036733285.1 bacterium | reverse complement strand
TTTCTTATTTATTTTTAATGACTTAGCTGATTTGACTTCTGGTTATGTGAATTTAACAATTTTAAAACTGAAAAAAATTTCTTTTAGCTTCGCTTTTAATCTCGCCGCCGAAATTAGATTTATTAATTTCAAAAATTTTACAAAATTTTTTTAAGAAAACACTTGAAAAAAAATAAAAAATAATATAAAATTTTCTATGTTTAGTGAAAAAATCAAATAAATTAAGCGACGGATTATTTTATGATTAAAAACTATAATAAAAAAATACTAATATTTTTAGTATTTTTGATTTTCTCATCTTGTTCAAGTCTAAAAAATAATATTAAATCAGACAACGCTGATTTATCAAATAAAAAAAAGATAAAAGGAAAAATAATATTAAAAAACAAAATCGAGTATTATTCTGAAGAGCTTTCAACGGACAATAAAAAAAAACTTTACGCTGAAGTGTCAGGCGCAGAATTTGTCGGAGGATACGCTTATTTTGTGAACGATAAATCGCGCGGCGGAAAATCTCCAATATTCAAAATAAAATTTGATGAAGGAAAATTAGAATTCAAAGAAATAGTTTATTTTACGGCGGACAAAATTATAAAATCGGAAAAATTTGAAGATATTACCTCCACGCCCGACAAAAAAATTATAATAGCTGCAACAGCTTTTGACAGAGTAATTCCCGATACGAATAAATTTGATAATTATAATAAAATTTTAAATTGGAACGTCGAATCGGAAACCGGAGAAGGATTGAAAGACGATAAAATTTATATAGCTCATCAAACTGACAATTCCGGAATATTAAGTTCTGTTTCATTGAGAAAAAAAATTAAAAAGAGTCTTGCCGACTCGGAATTTCCTGAAGGACCCGAATATTTTAAAATTGAAGGTTTAACGACAATTCCTAATGAAAAAATAATAATGGGCGTTCGGGAATATGGAAAAAAATACGATGATTTCAAATATTCAATAAAATTAATATCGGCGGATTACGCGATTGAAGACGGCGCGTTAAACATAAAAGACAATTGGCAATTAATTTACGATTTCAAAACCAAGGGCGCGGCAGGACTTGAAAATCAATTGGGCGTTTCAGGATTATCGTTTGATTACAAACAAAATATTTTGTTTGTGTTGACGAGTTTTGAAAACAAGGATTCTCAATTTGAAGGATATTTATGGCATATAAGTTTAGAGGATTTATTCAATGGAAAACCTTTAAAACCAGTATATGACGAAAGCGGAAACAGTTTATTATCGTTTACGCCGCATAAACCGGAAGCCATAACATTTTTAAGAGACAACAGAATTCTAATTGCTTTTGACGACGACAGAGTAACAAAATATAAAGAAATTAAAGGGTCGGAATCAAGAGAATACGGTAGAGAGCCCAACGAATTCTGGTATGAAATAATAGAATTAGACAGATAAAAAAATTTGACGATTTGCTACCGGCTGAACGCTAATATTTATTTTAGGATATATGAAACGCTTAACAATTATCATTTTAGTTTATTTATGTTTATACGGCATTGCAGAATCGGCTGATTACGGGATACCCGTAAATTTCGCCGGAAGCGTTTCAGATTCTGTTTATTCAAACTTTTATATGATAGATTACTCTCAGACAGGCGGAATATTTACGGACTCCGCCTCGAATGGATATTACTTTGTTAATCAAGGATACATACCTTATCTTGACGCAGGATTCAGTCCCAACAATTTTTTTGTTTTAGGAAAAGAAACTTTTATAACAAACAGAAACGAGGTATCGCCTGAAACCGCCGCGTTTAAAGTATTGGATTTTGACAGTTCGCCGGTAAAATACGCGAGTTTGGAATTTTCCATTGCGGACAAGCCGGCAAATTCTACGGGAGATTCGTATTATTTTACCGAAACAAACGACAGCGGCGAGGCGTATTTGAGTTTTAAAACAGGAGATAAAACCGGCGCGTATATTGTAAAAGCGTATTATCGAGACGCGGGAACAAAATATATTTCTTATAACACGGACGAAACCGAGATACCGGCTAAACAATGGCGTATGATAGGTTTAAATAAAACTCCGGTAAATTCAAGCGTCAATTCCGCGTTTTCAGGAGTTATACCGGAATACATATACAGATGGAATCCTGAAACTGAAGAACATGAATTTCATAGCAAATATGAAACCGTAAAAAACGTAAATCCGGGCGAGGGATATTTTACGGTGTTTCCGGAGAATACGGTTTTATCGCTTAACGGCAATTATATTACGGACACGTTTCCAATAAATTTAAAAAAAGGATGGAATCAAATCGGAAATCCGTATTATTTTGTTTCAGATTGGAACAGCTCAAGAATTCAAACGCCGGACAATAGAATTTTAACCGTTTCTCAAGCCGAGACAGAGGAATATATCTTCGATAAAATATTCTGGTATAAAGACGGAAATTATTATTGGGGACCAAACGAACTCATACCTGCGCCGCAGCTATACGCGTGGACGGGATTCTGGATAGAAGCGCGCCGGGAATGTTCTTTATTGCCGTCGCCTGTTTTTTTATATTCTGAAAACAGGGCTGTAAATCTTGCGCCGCCAAAAAAATCTCCTTCTGAGAACTGGGAAATATGCGTTTCTGCAAACGGAGCTCAGTCGTCGGATAAAATAAATTATTTCGGAACGAACGAATCCGCCGAAGATATTTTTGATAATCTCGACGTTAAAAAAGCTCCGGCAGTTAAGGAACTTATGCAATTAAGTTTCGGAAAAAGTTTAGAAATGTGCAGAGACGTGAGGAAGGGGCCGGTTAAAACTTATTTAGAATGGCAAATGAATTTAAGAACGGGACAGAACGCTTCAACCGCTTTGAAATTCAGCGGAATATCTGGCGTTCCTGAAAAATACGATATATATCTTGTCGATACCGCCGATAATACCATATATAATTTGCGTGAAAATCCGGTTATATCGGCGGTTTCAGGTTCTGACGCCGAAAAAAAATACAGAGTTTTGGCGGGTTATCCCGAATATGTAAAAGCCGCGCTTGCTCCGGCTTCTCTTACAAAAACTTTGACATACGCGCATCCGAATCCTGGACCGGGAACGAACGGAAAAATTCAATTCAGATATAATATTTCCGCGGCGTCTCAGGGAACCGGAAAACTGACTTTAAAAATATTCGATTTGGGCGGAGTAAAGGTTCTGGAAAAAGAGCTTGATACGAACGCGGTTTTATTTGAATGGGACTGCAGAAACGACAAAGGAAAATCGTCGCGCACCGGAGTCTACGTTTATATTCTTGAATACGACGGACCGAATGAAACAAAAAAAATAATAGATAAATTTGGAATAACACGATAATAAAATGAAGATAAAAAAAATTTTAAAAGCTGTTATATTATTGATTTTAACGACAGTCTCGGTTTCAAATGCCGACGGAAGCGGCGGTTCGTATGGAGCGGTATTCAAAAACCGCGGAACCGCGGGTTATTTTTCAACAGGGAAAAGTATTGCCGGCAGCTCGGTTGATTATATTTTTTATAATCCTGCCGGAATGGCAAACGCCGAGAAATCGGAGATTTCGATGACAGGCGCAAAATTATTTGATGAAATCGACGGATTAAAACAGATACAAGCGGGGATTATTTATAAACCAAAAAAAATATCAGATTACAGTTTTGGATTGGATTATGCCGGTTTTAATATCGACGGAATAAGAGAATCCACTGAAGCTCAGGATTTATTGAGCGGAAACGGATTAACGGGAAACACGTATGACGCTTCATTTAAATCTATCGCTATTGCCGGAGCAAAAAAAATAAATAAAAATTTCAACGCGGGAGTTTCATTGATATACTACGACCAGAATATATATTCAAGATCTTATAAAAACACTGTTTTAAACGCGGGTTGTCAATATGAAAAATCCGATTTATCTCTGAATTTAACGATAAACAATCTGTATTCGACGGAAGCGAGTCCTTTGCGGGAAAAGGAAAAAATGCCTTTGATTATTGAGTTTGGAATAGTTTATGAAATATTTGACAATCTAAAAATCGGAGCGGTATTCGACAAAGAAGAAAATAGAAATATTGAGATGCGCGCGGGCGTAAATTATAAATTTTTCGAATCTTTGAGATTCAACGCGGGTTATATCAAAGAGTCAAAACAGCCGGCCGCGGGTTTCAATTTATTAATTAAAAACGTTAAACTGGATTACGCGTTTTTAAAACATAAAGAATTGGATATAACTCACAAATTAACTGTGAGCGTAAAATTGTAATATTTAAATTTTGAAAAGGCGGTTTTATATGAAAAAGAGCGTTGGAATTTTAGTGTTATTTATTTGTTTAATCGTATGCGCCGTGTTATCGGTTAAGCATCTGATTAATTACCGGAGTTTAAAAACAGATTCGGACTCAAAGATTTACGCGCTTGCGGGAGAAGTGACAAGTCAGGGAGCGGATAAGCTAAAAGAGCATTTTCTTGCGGTTAAAGAAAATCTTGACAAATCATTAGTTATGATAAACGATTTTGACAAAACCGGAATTTTCAATTCTTTAAAGAAAATAATGGAGACTTCTGAAAACATCTCGGCTCTCGGATTTATAGAAATTTCAGAATTTAACAAAGCCGGCTCAGCTAACATATTAACCAAAAAGAAAATTGAAGAGTTCGTTCCGATAGAAGCGAATTCCAGCGAATACGGCTGGATTAAATCCGCGATAGAAAAGACCGGAAGCGTTTCCAAACCGTATTTTGATAAGAATATAAATTCAATAAGTTTATCGGTATCGGTTTCAAAACCATTATCTACAGGAAAGAAAATAATTTTGTTCGCTCTGATAACCAACAAAGACATAAACGAAATAATTCAAAATCTTGATTTCGGCAGACGCGGATACGGTTTTGTAACGGACGCCGAAGGAAACGTTTTTTTGCATCCGCGCGACAGTTTTCAATTCAGAAAATTCACAGATATTGTAAAAGGAAAATACGAGCCGGAAAATTTTAATAAAGTCGAATCCGCATTTTCATTAAAACAGCCTGTTTTAATTGACGAAAAAGATTTCAATTCGTTCAGCAGAAAAATAATCACGATTCAGCCTATCCCTGAAATAGAATGTTTTATCGGAGCCATACTTAACAAAGCGGAACTTGGATTCGCGTTTTCAGAAACAAAAAACATACTCATGAAATTATCGGTTGCTTCCGCTTTTTCAATATTCTTTTTGTGTATGCTGATTTCAGCGGTTACATTTAATCCCGAATCTTCGTTTAAGGCGTTTAGAATATGTTCGGCTGCGAGCGCCGCAATATTTTTCATAGTAATAGGATGCGTGTGGATGTTAGAAAGAATATACGGATTGCCGGCTCCTGAAACAGATAAAGGATACATATCGGACAGAGCGTCGCTTGTTAAATTTCTTGACGATGAAAAAAAAATAAATATAAGCAATC
>DAINAU010000232.1:0-5533 GCA_036733285.1 bacterium | reverse complement strand
TTTTACTTCGCGAAGTTAACCCGCGCTATATTTTATTTATCATACCATCTCCTAATTATTTTTGTTTTTCCCTTCCCTTAAAAAAGAGGTCATTCCTAAAAAAGGGGTCATTCCTTAACATTCATTACATTCATTTTTTTTATAATTTTTTCTACAATTTTCAATTTATTCTTATTATTTGTAAGTCGTTGCATAATTATCTCTCTACCAGTTTTTAAAGAAATATCATAGTTATAAATCTCATCCCATTTTAAACAAAACTCTTTTCTTAAAATATAACACAATAAATGTTTATGAGCAATATTTTCAGTTCGCCATAATCCTTTCCAATTACCACTAATAAGTTCTTCTTGAATTAATTTTTCAATAGCCTTAAAAGGAATAATTATTTGTTTTTTATCAGTTTTTCTTCTATTTCCTTTTGATTCATTTAAATAATTTCGGCGTTCTAATTTTCCCAGTATTTTTTTTCGAAATTCACTTGTTCCCAAAAAACTTCCTCTATGCGCTGCTATAAATTCTTTTTGATTACTACTTTTCTCATACTCATTGAGCCATTTTTTTAATAAAGCGCGATTTTCAGCCATATCGCTAACCATATATTTTTTTTTGAAAATATATTCCCACATTTTACTAATGCCTAATTTTGATTCATCCAGTTCAATTAATTCTTTTATACTTGTCCATTTGCTTCTAAATATATTCTCTTCAAGTCCGGCTCGAACTCTATTTTGTAAAACATACATAAAGGCAGTAGTAAAATATTTCTCTGTTTCAATCAGGAGTGTTTTGGTTCGACCTTGAAGTAAATGCCCTGTTCTTCCAATTTTTTTGTTCATAGATTGAGTTACTTTGGTAAGCCAGTTTTGTAAAAAAATTGAAATATTAGCTTTTGGAGTTTCAATTAGTAAATGAAAATGATTCGGCATAATACAATAAGCATATGTTATTATGCCGAATTGGCGCGCAATTTCAAAATATGTGTCAAGAAAATATTGATAATCATTGTCTGTCTTGAAAAATGGATGCTTATCAACAAATCTATTAATTGTATGATAAACTGCATTATTATATGCTATTCTTGGTCCTCTTGACATTTTTCCCACCCAATGTAATGAATGTTAAGGAATGACCCCTTTTTTACCTTTTTTATTTTTTACTCGCGTGATTATTTCACTTCAATCAATTTCCATTGCTGATTGTCGCCGCCTGCGTAATCCCACTGTTGAATATTTCCGCCCGCGCTTTTACTGCCGCCGGCTACATCTACGCATCTGCCGCAATGTTTAACTAAAATTTTATAATATCCATTGCTTGTTTCTTCAAATTTCCAAACTTGATTATTCCCGTTTGCATAATCCCACTGATGCAGGTTTCCGCCGTTAGTTGTTGAGCCGCCGGAGACATCAAGGCATTTCCCGCTGTTTTTATTTACAAGTTTAAAATAACCGCCGCCCATATCCTCGAGTTTCCAGATTTGCGAATTTAAATTATTATCCGGCTGCTGCGAAACATTAGCGCCGTTATTAGTTCCTGAATTATCCACGCTAACCAGCATTCCGCTATGTTTCGACTGAATTTTATATGAACTTCCATTTTTAGGTTTGCCAGCTTGCGCAGTAGTGTTTGACGGCTCGTTTTTAGCTTCTACATGTCTGACTACAATAATTTTTGTTGTGCTTGCGTTAGTCGTACTGTTGTTACCTTTAATTTTCTGATAACCGCAAGTAGCCAATGAATTTCCTAATTTATCGGCTATAATTATATCGCCATAATCAGGCTCAATATAAACAAAATGCGCCAAGCCGGTATAACCGGCTGTTCCGGTTTCCCAAACTTTTTGGTTTGAAGAATTATATAATACAAGATTGCCGTCCGCTTCAAATTTTAAACGCGAATTATTTTTGTTTGCTCCAGTCGCCCAGCGCGTAAAAATCTGAGTTTTGCCATTGCTCGAACTTATTTTGCCATCGGTGGTCAGCATTGAATACAATGCGAGATTTCCGTCTGTCTGAAGCGTTAACCAGTAAAAATCATTAACGCTTTTTGCATTGCATATTTTTTGACCCTGCTTAATTTCATCGCCGACTTCAAGCCGGTAATAATTATTATTTCTAATTTTATCGCCAAATGACTGATAAAACCTTTCTTGCTGTTTTGCGTCATCCATATTGAATAATTCTATTGTTTCGGAATTCTGATAATCTTTTGTGAACAATAGTTTGCCGTTTTCAAATAATTCGACAAATCCGTCTTTCCATCCTTTTTTATAACTTACAATAATTGAATTGTTCTGATTGTAAACATAAAGATTGCCGCTCGCATCAAAAGTAATCTGAGTTGCTCCGTCAAAAATATCGTAACCCTGCCAATCGCCTTTTTTCTTGATACGCAGACAATTTTTTTCATTAGGAATTCCCCATTCGTAATTATTGCTGTCCGTATATAATATCTCGCCTTTTTTTATTGTTCTGCCAGCGGCCATTAGCCTTCTATCGCGTTTAGCTGTAAGAGCGCGCTGATTTGCCTCGTATTGTTCCTGCGCTTTAAATGATTCTTCTAATCTCGCGCCATACCAAATTCTTTTATTAGGCGAATTTCTGGTAGTCAATGAACTCATTAAATTAAAATCGCCGTTGGAATCAAGAACATAAACCATTTCCGCCTGACCGCTCCACTTGTAATCGGATTCCCATAAAACTTTATTGCCGCTGCCGTAAACTACCATATTATTATTGTTTTCAATAACGCAGCGTTCGCCAACTCCTTTATCTTTAGTGCTGAAAATTGTTTTGACTCCGCTGTAATCAGATTTGATTAATTCCATATAACCGTTTTCGCTGAATTTCAAACTCCAATTCCCGTTCGTAATATATTCGCCTTTCTTTAATTCTGCGCCAGTGTATAAATAATAAAATTGTCCTTTTTTTGGCGACGCTTTATCCGCCGCTTTCTTGCGTTCTTCTCTTGTTAAAGCCGGTTTGCCGTCAACCATTATTTTTAAAGTATTCTCATCCCCTATAACAGCGTATGCGCCCGGATTTTCCTCGGTCTGACTTTCCCAGCCAATCCTTCCGTTTTCATCATAAATAACAAGATTACCGTTTTTCTCCATTACACAGCGTTTTGGTTTTTGAACCGAAACTTCCCACAATGTTTTTTCTCTCGGCTGCGAATAAGGCGAAAATTTTTTCAACATCAACCAGCCCGCCGCTCTATATTGATTCATTGGATAAAATTCAAGATAAATAGATTTATCGGTTTCGTGATAAATCTTTTCATTTTCTTTTAATTCTTCGCCGGAATTAAGACGAACCCGAGCTTCGCCGGTCGGTCCCTTGTATTCAAACCATGTAAATACCGCTTTGTTGTTTTTATCATATATAGCTACGCTTCCGTTATCTTCTATTTTTAAATAATTCCCGGCATTAATCGGCGCGTCAAGTTTCCAGAATTCCACGCCTGCTTTTGAATATGCGGCGAGTTTTCCATCAGCGTTCATTCGAGCTTCCTCGCAAAAAGTTAAATTAGAATAACGCCAGATTTTATTATTATTTTTATCATATAATTGGAAATATCCATTGTTCTGGTCTGATTCAAATACAAATCTAAATTCTCCGTTTTTTGAAGTCAACCTCTGAAATAATTGTAATTTTTTTCCGGCTGTCAATACATCGTCGCCAGTAGGCTGAGTAATGTTTTGAGCGGTAGATTGATGATTAGAAGTAGAAGAATTCTGCGTTGAGGAAGTTTGAGTGGTCTGCGATTGAGATTGTTGGGTGGTTGTTTGCTGCGACTGTTGCGCATCTGTGATTTCAATCAATTTCCATTTCTGACCGTCGCCTGTATTATGCGACCACAATTGAATATTGGCGCCGGTATTTTTGCTGCCGCCGGACACATCAACCGCTTTGTCTATATGCTTTGGAATTATTTTATAATAGCCGTTGTCCGCATCATTAAATTTCCAAACCTGATTAGCTCCGTTCGCATAATCCCACTGATGTATATTTCCGCCATCGCTTGTCGAGCCGCCGGACACATCAAGACATTTCCCGCTATTTTTATTTACAAGTTTAAAATAACCGCTTCCCATATCTTCGAGTTTCCAAATTTGTGAATTCAAATTATTATCCGGCTGTTGTGAAACATTTGAGCCATTGACAGTTCCTGAATTTTCCACGCTAAGCAGCAAGCCGCTGTGTTTTGCCTGGAGCTTATAAAAACTACCGTTTTTTGGTTTTCCGTCATTAACCGAAATTTGATTCGATGATTGAGTTTGCTGCGCTGTTTGAGCCGCGCCGGTAAATGTTCCGCATACTTCAAATTCCCAGATTGAATAGCCATACCATGTGTTTGCGCGCGTAGTTCCATACATCCGCGCATATCTGCCTTTCGCATTATTAATTGCAATTTCGCGGTTCTCATTGGAAGTTCCGTCAGTTACAGACGCAACATCTATCCAATTATTTCCATCATTTGAAACTTGAATCTTATAAACTTTCGCAGCTGCAGCTTCCCAAGTCAATACAACTTTATTTATTGCAGCTTCAGCGCCTAAATCGACCATTATCCATTGAGGGTCAACGCCGCCGATAGATGCCCAGCGCGTGTTTCCATTTCCATCAAAAGATTTATCTGCGATATTCGTAGTATTTTCAGATGAACTTGCAGTCGCTGTTTTACCTAAAGCAAGATTTATTTGAGTCGTCGAATTTTGTGAAAATTGTGAGGTTGTAGATGCAGCAGAACTCTGAATATCTGTTTTTTTATTTCCCCATACTTCAAATTCAACTATTACGGCAATATTTCCCGTATTTTTTTTTACAATAATACGAACATATTGCGCTGTGAATTCATTGACTGTTTTATCGGTTAGCGCGTTAAAATTTCTGTTTACTGAATCTACATCAGTCCAATTTTTATTATCTGAACTTTTTTGAATAACAAAATCTTCGGATGGAAAATCCTTATGATGCTTAATAACATATCTTGAAATAACGCATTCTTCTCCTAAATCAACGGTCAATGTTTTTGACGGATCATTAGTGTACCAGAAAGTCGACGCATTTCCGTCAAACGCTCTGGCGCCATTATAACTTTCGGCATAACTGCCTCTTTCAAAAAACTTTTTATTTAACGCTAAATTTTCTGGTTCTTTCGGCGGCGGCGTTCCAATTATATTTTCCTGAGCTGTCTGTTCCAATTCTTTTTTTAATTCAGAATTTGCTTCTACGCCGTATAATTGAAATTCATTAATAACGCCTGTTAAATTATCCGTCTGTCTGCCTTTTTGAATTGCAATCTGGACATATCGCGCCGTAAAACCGTCCAATATTTTATTCGTAACTTCAGCGCTGTTATTTTTTATCGTATCAACTACCTCAAAATTTTTATTATCATTGCTTTTCAAAATCTGAAAGTCAGAAGTTCTATAATCTAAATAAGAATAGTGGATAATATTATATCTTGTTATATAATACTCCTATGATAAATATCAATATTTTTTATAAATAATCTACTCTTCGTATTT
>DAINAU010000231.1:0-5645 GCA_036733285.1 bacterium | reverse complement strand
AATTTCTTTTAATTTTTATTAGTTCTATAAGATAAGGATTTTCCGGAAAATAATCAAAATATATTTTTTTAATATTTTATTAAATCTTGTGGGGATTTTTCCGCCTTGCTTACTTTGACTTTTTTGCCCCGCTCATCTTTTATTTATTTTTTTGCTTTTTTGAGGGGTTTATTATTTAATTCTGCGTCAAACATTTTATTTTATTGAATTTTTTTTAACGTTATTTTAAAATTATAAAAATAATTGATTGGTTAAAATTAATTTTAGCGTTTAGCTGTTATATTTATAAACTTTCAATTAATAAAATTGTTGAACTTTAAAATTGAAATATAAAGTCGGGGCGGAAATTTATTATGGAAAAAATCAATTTTTCAAAAGACGACGTTATTTGTTATCAGGGAGAATCAAGCGACGGTTTTTATATTTTGCTCGATGGCGAACTTGAGGTTTTAATTTCCGAAGACATCGAACCGGAAATGAAAAAAACCGAGATACTGGCTAAAAGCAAACGCGTAGGGTTGATAACCGAAAAAAAAACTCCGTTCGGCGAAATCAGTTTTATTTTAAACGCTCCGAGAAACGCAACTATCCGCGCAATATCAAACGGAACGGTCGTTAAAATCGCAACCGGTTCGGATTCTTTAAAGACGCTGCTTCGCTCCAATCCGGTAATAGGTTTATCAATAAGTAAAACGCTGCTTCAGAAATCTCTTTCCACATACGGAGTAATTGAAAATTCGTTAAAACTTATTCAACAGGCTCAGATGTATTACGACAATCTCGCGTATATGTATTATAAAATTAATATGAACGCGCAAAATAAAGAAAACCCCGTCTATAAAAACGGAAAAAATCTTCACTCGAAAGCTCATTCAAACGGAAACAAAATTTCCGACAAATTATCGCTTGCAATTATTGAAACGAATTTAAGTCAGGCGTTTGAAAAAGATTACGGCATAGACATAGAGCTTCCAAATATTAATCTTGAAATCATCGACATAGTAAAAAGCATTCTCTATCTGCCTGAAAAGGTGGCGAAAATCGCCATAAAATTAAGCCCGAATATCGTAGAATTCTGTTGTTTGAAACTCAGCGAATATCTTCAGGAACTCAACGGTTTTTTCGTAAAAGCCAACAATCTCGCGGAGGAAGCTATTCTTACGCTTGCAGGTCAATCGCAAAGCATATTCGACTCTTATTATTCATTATACTCGTTGCTTAAATCCGCTAATCATCCCAACATAAAATTCGTTGAAAAAACGCTTGGAAAACTCATAAAATTGACTAAAGAGCTTCATAATCAATACAGCGAAATGTATAATTCGAGAATAAAAGATTTGCATAAAGATTATTTAAAACAGGAATCGAAAATTAAAGACGAAGAAAAAACCGTAGAGGTTAAAAAAGAGGAAGCTAAAAAAGCGGTAATTATTCAGCAAAGCGATTTAATCCTTGAAGATAATTTCAATAAACTTCTTTCTCTGCAATGTTCAAATGATTCGGTTAAAGAAAAATTAAAAAATTCGCTTGAAAAATACCATAAAATAATCGATAAATTCGATACCGCCGGCGACGCTCGAAAAGTAAAAAAAGAACTCGAAGCGGCTTACTGGGATTTTTACAAAGACGTTTTTATTCATTATATGGAAAAAGATGGAAACCTTCCGAATTACGTATTTCTTATGCTGCGGTATGGAATCCTCGATGAAAATCTTTTAAACGAAGAAGCCGTCAATTGCATAAAATCAACCTCGCTTGATACTAAACATACGTTCCCAATATTTTACGCCGACGAATGGCTGAGCAAAATTTACGACAACGAAGAAAAACCGAGCATAAACGGTCTTGGACAGTCATACGACGAATATGTAAAAGAAAACAAAGTCAATATTTCAGACCCGTCCGCGGCTTTGTTGAATTTTGAGGTTAAAGAGGTTTTAGCCGCTCAAGTCAGAACCGCCGCAGGATTAATCGCTCAACAATGTCCTATAGTGGACAGCGACTATATCAACCTTAAACCCGAGAATTCTATCGTCACTAAAGAACGTCTTGAAAACGTTTTGAAAGAAATTCTCGACGTTGATTTTTCTCTGTTCTACAGAGAAGTCCGTCTTGTCTACGGCGATCAGGCGGATTTTGTTCAAAAAGAAGTGATTCCTAATTTTATTATCGTCCCGGTAGCCGGCTCTAAAGCTATCTGCTGGCAGGAAATAGACAACCGGAACAAAGCAAGCCGCGCGAGAATCGCAGTTCCTTTATTTACAACCGCTGATTTAAAAGAAATGCTGCTGCTTGCATTGGCGCATTTCAGATGGGAACTCGCTAAAACCATAGTAGGTCCAAACTGGGGCGACCCGATTGAGGGAGGGATGACCGGAAAATATTTTGATTACACTTCCACATACAAACAAAGCAAAGAATTAAACGCGGAAATAAAAGAAAAAATAAAAAAACAATTTAAAAAACTTCCTCAGACAAAAGACCGATTCGCCGAAGATTATTTGGATTGGATTATCAACGAATCGCAGGCGGTATTTAAACTTAACGTTTTGACGCGAGATATATTTTTCCAGTATGTTCCGTTCAATAAAAGAATCAGGGATAAACAAAGTCAAAACCCGAATTTCGCCAAACTAAATTTTAAATTTGTCAATTTGAACAAGAAAAAAATCACAGCTATCGATAATAAAATCAAAAAACTTGAAAAAATGGAAATTCAAATTCCCAAAGAAGTCAAAGACGAATTTGAATATTATAAATTGTTAATATAAATTTTTATTAATAAAATTCAGAGGTTAACGCGTGCCTGATTTCTGGTCTGACAAAACAGATTTTATGTCTAACTTCGGTATCGATTTAATGCTTCTCGGAAGCGCAATTGTTTTATTGCTTATAATGTATTTCATACCCAAACGGAGACGTCCGCTGATAAACACAAATTCCGACGCTTTGGATTTTTATCTGCGTTCTATTTTCTGGGCTTTGATTCTGACTACTATTGTTTTTAATGTTTTCATGTATTTTTCTCAACCTACTTATAATGATTATTCAATCGGACTTGAAAGACGCGAAAACACCAAGGACGTTCATATTCAACATCTTGAAACCGGAAAAACCTACACTTTCGGTCCGCATATTTATAAATTTCTGTCCGGACATCCTGACCAGTTTTATTATAAAGACGCTACCAATTGGATTTGGGACAATATATTCACAATAAATAATATCGCCATTCTGATTATTGTTTTCTATGTTTTTATTTTATATTACGTGTTTAAACTCAGCATTTTTTATTCTGAAAAATATTATTAATGAACCTTTCCGATTTCAACTACGCTCTGCCTATTGAATTAATCGCTCAAAATCCCGAACCTAACCGGGATGACAGCCGGCTTATGATTTACAACCGGACGTCAAAAAAAATTATTCACGCAAATTTTAAAAATATAACCGATTTTCTTTCAAAAAACGACATCCTTGTTATTAACAATTCCAAAGTGATGAACGCAAGATTCAGATTTCCGCATGACGGAAAAATCTTTGAAATACTGATTCTGAAAAAATTAAACGATATGACTTTCGATTGTATGGTAAATCCCGGAAAAAAATTCAAACCCGGAATTGAATTTAAAATAAACGAGAAACTATTCTGTAAAGTGAACGGCGTTTCAAAAGCCGGTAGAATCATAGTATTTTACGGGGAAAAAAAATACGCGATTTCCGAATCCGAATTATTCTCGTTCGGCGCCGCTCCGCTGCCGCCTTACATCGAGCATTTTTCCGGCGATTTTGAAAAATATCAAACGGTTTATTCAAAAATAACAGGTTCTTCAGCCGCCCCTACCGCAGGTCTTCATTTTACAAAAAACCTTTTAAAATCAATTAAATCAATAGTATCCGATATTATTGAAATCACCCTGCATATCGGACCAGGAACGTTTCAACCCATAAAAACCGAAGATGTAATTAGTCATAAAATGCACTCGGAATATTATAACGTTGAGCAAGAAGCATTTGAAAAACTGAAAAAACACAAATCGGAAAATAAAAGAATTATTGCGGTCGGGACTACGAGCGTCAGGGTTCTTGAAACAATATTCTGCCGCCCTAATCCGGATTCCGCCTTAACCGGCGAAACGGATATTTTCATTTATCCCGGTTATAATTTTAAATTTACAGACGCGTTAATAACTAATTTCCATCTTCCAAAAAGCTCGCTTCTTCTTCTTGTTTCGGCGTTTGCCGGACGCGAAGATATAATGAATCTTTATGACGCCGCAATAAAAAAAAAATACAGATTTTTCAGTTTCGGCGACGCTATGTTTATCGAATAATTATTTTAATATTTGCTATCCTAATCCGAATTTCATCGGAATAAGGATAACCGAATAATTTGTTTTTAATTATTTTTTGGAAATTCGGCTTTATATAAATATAATAATCGAAAATCGTTTCACGATTTTCTCAACTTTTAAAAAGTTGAAGATTAAAAAACTGCGCCTTAATAAGACACTGTAATTTATATAGGTTTCGAACCCAAATAATGCATTTGGGTTAAAGCGTTTCAAAAAATATTCTTGCCGTAAATGCAAGAAATGTATTGATAAGACGCTAACGCTCCGTCCCCATTCAACGCCATTCAACATTCGTCAAATCAGCTCAGAGCTTTTATGAGTAAATACATAATAATAATGAACAATAAAATCTGTATAATTAACTGAAATATTGTTTTTTTTCCTTCATATTTTCCACTAAATTTAAATAAGTCGATTATTTTTTTCATTCATATTACCTCTTGAAATATTAGTATTAAAAATATACGATTTTTAAAATCAGATAACTGTCCTATTATCTCTTATTCCTCACAAAAACAAATATTTGGCTTTTTTTGTATTCCGCGAGATATTATGATAAAAAAAAAGACCGCTGCCTGATTTTCAAAATCAGATAGCGGTCATATTATCGCTTATTCCTCACAAAAACAAATATTTGGCTTTTTGTATTCCGCGAGATATTATGATAAAAAAAGACCGCTGCCTGATTTTCAAAATCAGATAGCGGCCCGACTATCTTTTATTAAACCTTCGGTATTACCGAACCCTTTAAATATTTTCTACTATTTTTTATAATTTTATAATTTCGACAAAAAAAATCAATATGTTTTAATATTATTTTTTTCAAATATGAAAAGCCTGCGGACTTTAATTAAATTTAAAACAGAGGTTTATCATTTTTTTTGTATGGATGAAAAATATTTCAGCGTCAAATTAATATTTAAAAAATATATGAGGTCTTTTAATCCGAAAACCGCATAAGGATTTTAGAAGTTTTAACATAAATTGCGATTTTAAATCGCAATAATACATCTGTTTTAGAAAAAAAACGATTCCAATTGGAATCGCTACTTCGCTTAACGTTTAATGCGCTATCCGGATTTAACAGTTAAGAAAAATATTGGAACAATTTATGACTGCTCTCGACATATGGGTCGAGTTCACGAAAATAGAAAAAGCCAACCTCGAACAATAATTAACAAAATAATAAAAAATAAAAAATCTGTGTAAATCTGTTAAATCTGTAATCAATCAGCGTTAAAAACCATCTTAACACAGATGTAAATAGATTAAACTGATTTAACGGATGCG
>DAINAU010000230.1:0-5752 GCA_036733285.1 bacterium | reverse complement strand
GCCGGAACGCTCGCGTTAACAACGCCTTCAGTGTTTGTATTAAGATAACTTCCGACTACTTTTCCGGTAGAATCGAGTTCAAGTATGCCTTCCGCAGCTTTTCCAGTATTGGCGTCAATAACATCGTCGCCTACTTTATAACCTGCCGGAGGATTTTCCGACCAAGTGGCTCTCCATAAATAATACGGTTCGTCCGGAGATACGTGTTCAAACTCAATTTTAACTTTGCTCGTGTTTGTAGCGCCGTTGTCGCCGGTCGACCATTCAACGTAAATCGGGTCGATAGCCAAAGAACTTTTTGAATTTAAATTTCCGCTGAATTGAACTGAAGTGGTGGCTTTAGCCGGAATTATATCTCCGACTTTAATCTGTATATCTCCAATAGGCTGCGTATTGCTGCTTACAACGTATTCTCCCGTAACAGGATCAAGAGCAGCCTGCCAGCCCTGAACTTTCAAACCTGAACCGTAACATAACGTTCCTTTTCCGTCAAGCGTAAAATGACCGTTTCTTGTATAATACTGAGCATTCCCGTCTTTAACTACAAAATAACCGCTGCCCTGAATAGCGCAGTCAAGGGTTCTATCAGTCCTATTCATAGCGCCCTGAGTGAAATCCGTAGTTATCGAACCGACTTCGGTTCCTAATCCGATTTGTTGAGGACCTGTTCCGCCTTTATTGCCTTCCGGACCGTGCGCGATCTCCATTAACTGACTCATAAAATCAGTGAAAATCACGTCCGTCTTTTTAAACGCGGTCGTATTTATATTTGCGATGTTATCGCCGATAACATCCATTTTGAGCTGGTTCGCCTGCAATCCGCTGACGCCAGACCATAAACCTCTCATCATAAAAAATCAACTCCTTCTCAATTTTTTTACCGATTTTTTATACATTCGGCAAATTATCAATCAAAATTTTGAATACCGGTTCAATCAATCGCCGGTATTTTGAGAAGGCTCCTCTTTCGAGTCCAGCCTTCATTTCTTAAATGTCAAGAAAGACCTTCTCTTTCGAGTTCAGCCTTCATTTCTTAAATGCCATGAAAGACCTTCTCTTTCGAGTCCAGCCTTCATTTCTTAAATGTCAAGAAAGACCTTCTCTTTCGAGTCCAGCCTTCATTTCATTTTTCCACAACGCTAAAGCGTTATTAAATTCCAAAACTCTAACACATATCGCAACACTCTAACAAACGCGACTTACAAAATTATGCAAGCACGGCGCTGTCAATATTTGTGAACACATTTTCTTTTAATGTGTCGCCGGTTATAACGGTTATCACAGTATTGTTTTTTACGCTTACAACCATAGCCACGTCGTCAAGCAAAACCAAAGTTTCCTTTGCTCCTTTTGCGCGCGCCCTGTCGACCGCGTCGTTTAACCGCTGAACTTTTTCAGCGTCGAGTTCAACATTCCTGTTTATCAACCGTTCTTTTGCATGACCCGAAAATTTTATTTTGCTGTCGTCTAAAGCCGACTGTAAAATTTTTTCAAACGCGTCGCCGGAATCTATTCCGGTTTTGCCGCCTGATACCGAGTCCTTTTGTTTAACCGGCGAACTTATTATCGGCTGATACGTATTAAAATTCAGCCTTTCGCCAGTAATCATTTGTTTCACCTCCAGTTTTATTATTCTTCAGTAACCGGAATACTGGTTTGCGTTATCTCGCTTAATTTAAACGATTTTCCTTCAAGCGTATACAGTTTAGGTTCAGAACCCGACAAATCGATTTTATATACCACGCCTGAAATTTCTTCAACGCTTGTTACTCCTCCAGTAGTAGTCGAAACCTTGGCTTCAACTTGAGTTCCAAGCAGGTTCATTACGCTCATATTTCCCGAAGTCTTGGCGTAACTTTCCATCGTAGTATTTAAATTCTGAATCTGTTCCAACGAGCTGAATTGCGCCATCTGCGCTATAAACTGATCGTTAGACATCGGATTCAACGGGTCCTGATACTTTAACTGCGTAGCAAGCAACTGCAAAAACTGATCTTTGCCGAGCGTCGATGAAGAACCGGTTTCTTCAGACGCGCTGCTTGTTCCTTCCGACATATATCTATATGCCGCATTTCCAGTAATTTCCATAATTAGTTAACCTCCGTATGAAATTTAACCGAAACTTGTCCGCTTTTAAAACGAACAAATTCCGGTTAAGCTATGTAACTGACAGTGCTGTAACGTTTATCCAAATACGCTCCATTAATTACTTCAGAAGCAGAGTCAGTTAAAATATTTTCCGCTTCGTCATTATTTGCCGATCCGGTTAACTTTTTACTTCCTCTTCCCGAATTTTCATTGAATAACCTTTCCTGATTATTCTGATTCTCCTGATTTACCGAAACCTCGAATCCCGCAATCTTGACGCCCTGTTCTTCAAGACTGGATTTCAATTGATTAAAATTACTTTCTATCAATTGTTTTGCCGCTTCAGAATCGGAAACTATTTTGGCGGTCACATTGTTATTCTCGACGGATAATTCGATTTTGACCTTCCCCAAATGTTCCGGCTGCAATTTAATTTCAACCTGTTTAACTCCGCCTTCGTTTAATAATTTTATGCTCTTTATCATTTGATCAAACGATTGTTTAAACGTCTGCTGCGTATATGAAGACTGCTGCGCAGAATCCGAACGCATCAAACCGTTCATTTTTGAACTGAATGATTGATTATTCTGATTGAACATAAAATTTTGCGAATTTGAATTGCTGAAATTATTCGAGGCATTTTTCGCCGACTCTGTATTTTCAATTTGAATCGTTTCAGATTTAACCGCCGTTCCTTTTTCTTTAGACGCGTTTAAATCAGTTTCGCCTTCGGTTTTTAACATCATACGCTGAACGTAATGTTCCGCCGCTGAAAATTTAAATCCTTGCGTTTGCGTCGCAACTTTATCCTCTACTTTAGCGGTCTGGTTATCCGAGTTCTGAATTTTATCGTCGGAATCCTGATTTTTAACGTTCTTAAAACGCTCTTTCATTTTAATCAATTCAGCGTCGCTCAATTTTTCTTTGTTTTCAGATAAAGGAACATCTTTTAACTCGATTTTTCCCTTATTTTCCTCAATTGAATCCGCGTTTGATTCGTTCAATATTCCGGTAAAATCCGATTCGTTATCGCCGACTGAAACTTGTTTTGTTTCGGTTTCAAACAAGGATTTTTCCGCAGTTTGATTGCCCTCAACCGCTTCTTTTTCCTTATTTAAAATATTTGCTTTTTCAGTTTCTAAAACCTTGCTTTTTCCGGCGCGCTCGGTTAATTTCTTTGTGGCCGCCAGAATAAGCCGGAAAGATTTTTCAAAATCGCCTTCCTCTAACGCCGCTTTCACGCTATCCAAATTAATGCCTTCTTTCTGAAGCGTTGCCATAATATCTTTTACGGAAACATTCATCAAGGAAGCAATCTCGCTTAAATTTTCATTAAATTCCTTAACAGTTTTCGATTGAGCGAGTTTTTTTAATTTTTCTTGTAATTCAAGCTCTTTCTCTTCAACTGAAACTGATTCTGAATTTTTCGATTCGGCGCCGTTTGAAACCGAGGTTTCATCAGTTTGTTCCGACGATTTATTTACGGATTCGGTTTTATTTTCATTATCGCATTTTTCCGAAAAAGATTTTTCTTGAACTGAATTATGCGAAGTTTCAGATTTTGAAGTTTCATATCCTTCATTATCAAAACTATTTTTTTCTTCAATAGAAAAATCCGCCGCATTATTGCAGTTTTCTTTTTCGCCGGATACATTAGAATTGATAAAGGAACTGTTATCGCCATTAATCGGGTCTTCATTATAACGGTTTTCATTATCGTTATAAGAATTGTCAAATTCATTCTGTTTTGAATTATCAATAACCGTTTGATTCGACCGTTGAATATTCATAAAAATCTCCATAAAATTCGACGCCTTTTCGTTTTTTGAATTTAAAACGCTTTTCTGCAAATTTTCAGCCGTTTTTGTCATTGATACAAGTTCTACTAATTTCATTATTGTTTCACCTCCTTTTTGTCAAAATTTAAATTTTTTGAGACATACCTGAGTTCAATTTATATCTTTCAATAATTTGAAAACAAGGCGAATCCGCCTCTTTTATAAATTAAACCTATTTCAAATAAAATGTCTCAATTTTTGAGTTAACTCTTAAATACAAATTCTTTTTTATATTATATTACGAGTTATAGATACCGGTTCTATCAATCTCCGGTAAAAGCGGGCTTCCCAAGACGGGTCCGGCCCTTAATATAACTACTCGTTTTAAATATCAATTTTCTACTATTTGCGAATTTGCGCAAATTCGCAAATAGTTTTACCTCGACATTTTCCTCATAATATCTCCGGCTTTTTTCTTTTCCATTTTCATAATAATAACAGCCGCAGTTTTCTGGTCTTGAATATTTTTCAATATCTGAATGACAAGTTCTTCCGGCATATTCTCGAGAATCTTCGAGGATTCGTCGGGTTTCATACTTGAAAAATAAAACGCCAATTTTTTTAATTTCTGAATCTCATTTTCAGCTTCCGCTTGTTTGTCAAGCATCGCCTTGTCTTTATCCATTAAATCCTGTTCTTTTTGAAGCAGTTTAAGTTCTTTTTCTTTTAATTCTTCTTCTTTCTTTTGTATATCTCCGCTCATTTTTTTCATTTCTTCTTCTTTTTGTTTTAACGCTTTATCTCTCTGTTCCAATACTTCTGATTCAAGAAGATTTCCGGTTACGAATGATGGTTTGTCCGCAAGTCCAATTTTACTCAATAACGGATTGAACGTTTCTTTCGCGTTATAAAAGCCGATTTCATGCAAAGTATACATCACGCCCGCAACTAATCCCAGCAAAACAAAAAACAAAACTATTGTCAATAAAATATTACTTTTTCCGCTATTCGCAAATTTCAAGATTTTTTCCCCAATATTTGTTTAATATTTGAAATATAAGATTTTGTTTCTTTAAAAGGCGGTATCCCCTCGTATTTATCCACATTCGCGGGACCCGCGTTATACGCTCCGAGAGCCGAATCCAGATTATTATTATATTTTTTCATCAATTGACTCAGATATCTGGTTCCGGCATTGATGTTTTCTTCCGGATTAAACGGATTCGCAACTCCAAGTTCCGAAGCCGTATCCGGCATTAATTGCATTAAACCCATTGCTCCCTTTGACGATACGGCGTTTGGATTAAAATTTGATTCTGCGGTTATCACCGCTTCAATTAAATCAGAATCTATGCCGTATTTTTCTGACGCCTGTTTTATTAACTTGCTTATATCCGAAGAATCGTTATATTCAATCTTTGAGGCGGAATTTGACTGGACGTTATTTTTGACGTCAGCCGTTTTAGTCGAGTTCAATCCTTCGTTTTTTGAGGATTCTTTTTTTTCAGTATTCAAAGCTTTTTCAAGAGCCTGCCTGAAAGAGGTCTTTTTTGAAGTTTTATTCTCAGAAATATCATTGGATGTCTGGTTTAACTGGCTCGAAAATCCCTGTATCTTTCCAATTTTTGAATTATATAAAGCGTTGACTCTTTGTTCAATTTCGCCGATACGGTTTATTGCGCTTCTCATTCCTTCTAACATAAATATCTCTCTTGTAAAACAAAATACCCCTTTTAGTCTAAATTTTTTATCGGCAGAATATAAAAAAAACTTTAATGTTTTTTTCAATTCCAAGCGTTTTTTTTTATAACTCTATATTTTTCAAAAAGTTATTTTAACCCGAAAACTGCATAAGGATTTCGAAAAATTGTTCAGACAGCATAGAA
>DAINAU010000229.1:0-5907 GCA_036733285.1 bacterium | reverse complement strand
GGGTCGCCGGATACGCTGTCCTTACAAAAGGTAAGGATTGCGTATGTCTGGCGAAGTTAAAGGATATTACAATCCGCGATATTATCATAAATCGCAATTATATCAAATCGTTAAAAAAAACCTTACTGAATTTCTACGCGTATATCCTGAACAATTCGAAAAAGAGTATGGCGAACTCCGGCCTGAAGTGGAAAAATCATTTTGTAATTTTTTGAAGTGCGGCTGTCCTGATGACGGTTTTGCAAAATACGAATGTTTTGATTGTCAAGGATTCTTTATCGTTCCGTTTTCCTGTAAAAACTGGATATGCCCAACTTGCAGCGAAAAGCGTGTTATTGATTGGAGCGCGTGGCTGATTCAGGAAGTTCTGTATGATATGCCGCATTATTTTATGACATTTACAATGCCGATAGAAATTCGAAAATATTTTTTCCAAAATCGCGGTTTAATAAAATATCTTGAAAAAAATATTGCGGATATGCTGTCGTATTATCTGCGAAAAAACTGTGAGAAAACTAAAGATTGTTCAGACAGTGAATTTTACAATGATATTCAGCTTAAAAAGAAAAAAAGAAAATCCGAAAAAGTTGCTTTATGCGATGCGGTTCCGGGTATCGTAATAGTTCCGCAGACATTTGGCGAACGGCTTAATCCGAATATTCACTTTCATTTACTTTGCTCAACGCAATGTATTGATGAACGCGGCGGCTTTTGGAATACGCATTTACCGAATTACTTTGAAATGCCTGTCTGCGTGCGGCACGCACAGGCAGGCGGATGGTCTGGCGTAATAAAGTTTTGTCGCTGCTATTAAATATGAAAGTCATTACACAAAAAGAATTTACAAACTTTCGGCTTAAATATCCGAAGGGCTTTAACTTTCATATTTCCGAGCCGGAGAAAAATAATTTTGAACAAAGCAGAAAACATATTCTCGAAAATATTGGAAAATATATGGTTCGCACGCCGCTTTCAGAAGCCAAAATAACTGAATACGATAAAATCAAAAAAACAGTTACTATCCGTTATAAACAATACGAATTCGACCATGAAGGCAAGCTTGCGCGTTCGGACCAATTTGGTTTTGAAACGATGAACTGCCTCGAACTGCTCGCGCGTTTGAGCTTGCATATTCCGCAGCCATACCGGCATAAGGTAAAATACTATGGCGCGTATTCAACGCGCTTTCGCGGCGCTTTCCACGCGAACGGCAATAAAGCCAATACTATCAGTCAGAATATTGATAGAGTAGCGGCAAAACAATCGTGGGCAAAACTTATTTTCAAGGTCTATCAGGACGACCCGCTCAAGTGTCCCGAATGCGGCGCTAAACTAAAACTATCTGAACTCATTTCGCCCAAAGACGCGCGCCGCGAACTCTGCCTCCTCAAAATCAAAACGCAATACACAGGTAAAAACGGCTTTCTCCGAAAAGAACAATATCAGGAATATTGCAATACTTCATAATTTCATTTCTGCTCGCAATATTTTTTTAAATTTTTTTCTGCAACTCATATATTTATTCTCATAAAAATTCACGGATAATACTCTGCGAATTTCACAAATTTTCCAATACCATATTTTTCGATACAACAAATTTTTTTCGTTTTTTTTTGCCTATTGCCGGCAATAGGCAAAAAAACAGAAAAAAACTGATTGAAAATTATCTGGTTTTGATGTATAATCTCACTATTAATTGATTTTCCTATTAATTATTTATGCTATTTTATCGCTTGCCGGCATTAACGCCGAGTTTGAGGTCTTGACAAATATCGGCAGAATTGACTGCGTGATAGAATTTGATAAACAAATTTTTATTTTTGAATTCAAACTCGACACTCCCGCAACAGCTGCGCTCAAACAAATTATTAATAAAAAATACGCTGATAAATATAAACTCCGCAATAAAAAAATTTTCATCATCGGCGCAAATATCGACACCTCGCAAAGAAATATCGGCGAGTATATCATAGAATAGCAAGGTAAGTCAATAATTTGTTAGCGGCTTGAAGGTAAAATCGGCAACTCAAGTTCTTCAAGAAATTTATTGTGCATTAAAATATTTTCGCCAATTATATTTTCCAAATCAACTAAATCGTTATTAACTTTTTTTAAATCGATTTCTTTTTCTACATCTGCGGAACTTATATACCTTGAAATATTCAGATTATATTCATTCCTTTCTATTTCATCTATTGCGACGCATCTGGAATAACGATTTTCTTCAATGCGTTTTTGATATGTTGCGGCTATCTTTTCAATATGTTTTGAAG
Organism: bacterium; assembly: GCA_036733285.1. Taxonomy (GTDB): domain Bacteria; phylum JAGOBX01; class JAGOBX01; order JAGOBX01; family JAGOBX01; genus JAGOBX01. The sequence goes on along the minus strand of DAINAU010000229.1, from coordinate 3,634 downwards.
ATAATTTGTTTTGACGTTTTCCTTTTTCAAAATGTTCGCTTGCGTTTATAAAGAGCACATCATCCGGCTTTTTGCATTTTTTTAAAACAAGAATACAGACCGGTATCCCTGTGGAAAAAAATAGATTTGCCGGAAGTCCGATAACAGTATCAATATTTCCGTCAATTAATAATTTCCGCCGAATTTTTTCTTCAGCGCCGCCTCGAAATAAAACTCCGTGCGGAAGAATAATAGCCATAGTTCCGTCGTTAGCAAGAAAGTGAAATCCATGAAGCAGAAATGCAAAGTCTGCCGCAGATTTTGGAGCAAGTCCATAATTTTTAAAGCGGAAATCTTCAGACAATTCATCGCTTGGTTCCCATCTGTAACTAAATGGCGGATTAGCTACAACCGCGTCAAATTCTAATTTTTTTAATGGATTGGCTTCTTTGAAAGAAGACCAATCGTTAAGCAGCGTATCGCCGTGAAAAATTTCAAATTCAGAATCCTTAACTCCGTGTAACAGCATATTCATACGCGCGAGGTTGTATGTAGTAATATTTTTTTCCTGCCCGTATATTTTTCCAATTCCGTTTTTGCCAAGCTGTTTGCGGACATTAAGTAGCAAGGAACCGGAACCGCATGCAAAATCAAGTATTTTGTTTAACTTTTTTTTTGCGCCTGTAGAAGGTTCTTGACCGTCAAGAATGACTATCTTCGAAAGGATAGTTGAAAGTTCCTGCGGCGTATAAAACTCGCCAGCTTTTTTTCCTGAGCCTGCGGCAAATTGTCCGATCAAATATTCATATGCATCGCCGATCGTATCACTGTCAGTGGAAAATTTTGAAATACCATCCGCAATTTTAGAAATGATCATACAAAGTTGGGTATTACGGGTTTCATAATTTTTTCCGAGTTTTTCAGACGACAAATTAATTTCTGAAAACAACCCTCTGAATGTACTTTCAAAAGATTCATTTTCGATATAACGAAAACCTGATTCAAGCGTTTTTAATAAATCATTATTCTGCGTTCTTGCCATTTCCGCAATACTGCTCCAAAGGTATGCCGGTTCTATAACATAATGTATCTTGCGGCGCATCTGTTTTTCAAACTCTTTGATATCCGTTGGATTTTCTTTATACCAAACAGTCAAAGGCGAAATATCAGATTCCACTTTTGGATAATCTCTACCCAGTTCTTTTTTGACCGCTGATTCATAGTTATCTGAAAGATAACGCAAAAAAAGGAATGAAAGCATATAATCGCGAAAATCGTCGGCATTCATTGCGCCGCGAAGTTGATTCGCTATCGCCCAAAGAGCATTGCCTAATTCTTTTTGATTTTGTTCTGTCATCTTATTTTAGTTCCTTTATTTATAAATAATAATTTGTTGATGGGGTTTACGCCCGCCGCAATTTCATTGTATAATCCTATTTAGAGTAACTCGCTTCCAGCGCGAATATTTTTTACACGTGATATAATTTCATTAGCCCTGAAAGGGCTGTATTGTAAATAGCCTGACGCAATCTAATTGGGTCAGGCGTAAGCCCTGCGTAAAAAAAAATTTTCATTGAGAAAAAAAGCCCGCGAAGCAGGCGACGCTTCTATTAAATTCATACAAAAATATATTTTTCATCAAATGCAATATTGTGTTTCTGTAATAACAATATAAACTCATTTTTGAAATCAGAATGTTTGTGATGTTCTTCCTGATTTTCAATATAATTTCTGACCTGTTCTAAATTAGAATAACTGACTGTGAAGGCAGCATAACCGTTCTGCCACCCAAATTGATAATCCAATTCTAAAGTTTCATTCGCCCATTTTGAGGAATTTGCTTTAATATCGCGGATTAAATTCATTAATTCGATTTTTCCATTTATTGAAAGCAATATATGCAGATGGTCATCGGTTCCACCGATTGCAAGAGTTTTTCCTTCGTTATTTTCAATGATTCCATTAATGTATTGGTATAAACGGTTTTTAATTTTTGATTTGATATATGTGTTTCTGGATTTAGTCGAAAATACAATATGATAATACATTGCATAATACGATTGAGGCATGGAATACTCCTTTTATTGTGTCGCCCTTACAGGGCTTAAAATTAAACACTCGATTTTGGAGATAGGGCTTACGCCTGACGCAATTTCATTGCGTAATCCTATTTACAGTTTCGCGCTTACAGCGCGTAATATTTTTCACATCAAATATTTATTTTACGAAAGTTTAGACGTTTGATTTATAATACTTGATAATCATAAAAAATATATCATAAAAATTTTTTAAAGCCCTGAAAGGGCTGCACTGTAAATAGAGCAGGGCGTAAGCCCTGCGTAAAAAAAAAATCCCCCTGAGAAAAAAGCCCGCGAAGCGGGCGGCACTAAGTTCCAATAATATCTGGTAAATTAAATTTATATTTTTCAATAAATGAATTAAAAATACTGCCGAAAAGTTCTTTGGTATCCTCAACCATTTCATGCGGTTCAAATACCGAATATTTCCCGTGACTTAATAAATTTAATGCGCGCGCAAAAAGCGTTTCATCAATAATGCCGTGAATACAATTTGAAAAATCACTATAACCAAAAAATGATGCTGTTTTTTCCATAATGCTTCGGAGCATATTGAAATGATATGTATAGAGTTTTCCAGATTCATTTGCTCGCTGCAGTTCACTCAAAGTGGCTATATGATGAAAAAACGGAGTTTCGTCCGTAGCGCGTAATGTAAAAGATTCTGATTTGTTTGGTCGATGAAGAAAATATTTTTTATGTTTTAACGTATGAACCTTTTTCATTTCGTTGCACATCACATTAAAAAACAATCCGTGATGCGATGAAATAATCGGTTTTATTTTTCCTCTTCCTTTTTCGAGTAAATTTGTTAAATCGCATGCAACGGCAATAGCATTATTATCATCGAGCGAAGAAATAGGATCATCAATATAAAGAAATTTGACCCAGGAATAGGCCTCAGCTCCGTCAATTGCCAATTCACAAAGAGCTAAATAAATGCACCATTTAAAAATATTTTCTTCGCCGCGCGATATTTTTATATTATTTTTTTCAGCTTTAGAAAAAGTAATCGTCCATTTTTCATAATCGATTTTAAAATTAAAATCTGCATACCGTTCTAAGTACCTGAATATTTTTTCTTCCAACGCTAATTCTTTAAACCCTGAAAAGAATTTGGAATCTGAATTGATTTTTATTATTCGTTCTGTATCATCATCTAAATCATTATCCCAATGAAATAAATCTTCAGTATATGCATTATAATAAAGAGTATCTCCTTTCATTTCTTCGACGGTTATTTTTTCTTCGCTCTGCGAGGTAAGCGTCGAGCCGGTTTCATCAGTTATATCTGAAATAATTGATTTTTTGCCAGCGTCTTTGAACGCCATTGACAGACGCGTTTTACCTGTGCCGTTATAAGCAAAAATTAATACAAAATCAAGATCAATTAAATCGGAGCGTAGCCTTTCTACAAGTCGTTTTAATGAACTGAATGTATATATTTTGGGAGGATTACTCATACCCTCTTGTAACAACTCCTTTTATTGTGTCGCCCTTACAGGGCTTAAAATAAAACACCCGATTTTGGAGATAGGGCTTACGCCTGACGCAATTTCATTGCGTAATCCTATTTA
>DAINAU010000228.1:0-6018 GCA_036733285.1 bacterium | reverse complement strand
ATGCCATTCATCCGCCGAGTAGAACTCGGCGGTTTTCTGGCATTTTCTATAAATTACAGTGTCTTATTAAGGCGCTTTTTTAATCTTCAACTTTTAAAAAGTCGAAGAAATCGCGAAACGATTTTCAAATATTATTTTAAGCCGAATTTCCGGAAAAGAATTAATTTTTACTTGTCAGTTTTCAGGTTTTTAGAAGTTTTAACAAGCGTGTATATATGTTTTGAAAAACTTCGCTTTTTTTATTGCATTATTCGGGTTTAACGAAATATCTGTTGATTTTTTATTAAATTGACCTAAAATAATGATATTTTAAATTATTTTTTTTAACCATATGAAATTATTATTTTCAATTTTATGTTTTATTCCTTTTTTTCAAATGACGGTTTATTCGGGCGTTATTATAGATTCTTTAATGAAAAATCTTGAAGCCCAGACTACTTTAACAAGCGACGCTAAAGCTAAAGTTATTGTGACTCAGCAAAAAATCAAACAGGGCGTAAAAAAAATCGAGATGACTTATTTTAGAAGGGATAGCGACGACGCATTTCTTATTATAATGGAAGCTCCCGAATCAGACAGAGGAAACGGATATTTGAAAACCGGAGATAATTTTTGGATGTATAGAAAAAATACCAGAACTTTTCAGCATATAAACCGCGATGAAAATATTGCCGGAACCGACGCGAAAGGCGATGATTTTGAAAAACGAAAATTAACGGAATTATATAAACCCGCTTTGGACGATACCGGAAAAGAAATTTTATCCGAAGAAAAAATCGGCGCTATTCCGGTTTTTAAATACGAAATCGCGGCTAAAGTAACAGACGTCGATTATCCTAAAAAAATATACTGGGTTCAAAAAGACAATTCCCTTCCTTTGAAGGAACAGGCGTTTTCATTATCCGGAACCCTTATGCAGACTGTTTATTATCTTAAATATACGGTTGTTAACGGAAAATACGTTCCCAATAAAATGATGTATATAGACGAATTCGAAAAAGGCAATAAAACAATCGTGGAGCTTACGGAATTTTCCGTAAATAAAATTGACGATTATGTTTTTACAAAAGCTCATCTCGAGAACCTGAGCAAATAAGTTAAGGGTTTGAAAATGAAATATGCTTTTTTTTTGATATTCTTTTTTTTACAGTTTTCGTTTTCTGTCATTGCATCGGAACCGGAAATAGACGAAGCGGCTTTGTTTTCCGACCCTCAAAGAATCGACAACTCAATTTTAGATTCCGCAGATACGGATTTAAAAAAAATAAATCTCCCTTCAATTTCCGATAAGATATTAAAATCGTTTTCCGGAAATATTACTTCAATATCCGATTTCAACGTAAAACGCGGGTTCGCTGATAAATCCAAATACGGAGACAAAAATACCTATTCAATAATTAAAGCAAATCTTTTGTTTGACGTCCGTATGGAATCCGATATTAAAGCGACGATTAATGCGGAAATATTTTATTCTCCGCAGGACGACTCGTATTTGCAAACTCAAAAAATTTCAGGACAGGATCTCGGCAAGTATTACAATCACTACGTTATCAACGAGTTTTTTATCGATGCGAATATTAATCGTAAAATCTATTTCAGAATCGGCAAACAGTTTTTGCAATGGGGCAGGTGTTATTTCTGGAATCCGACCGATTTGATAAATAAGGAACGCCGAAATTTTTCCGACCTTGATAAAATGAGGGAAGGAGTGTTCGGACTTAAAACGCACATACCTTTTGGAACCGAAAAAAATATTTACGCTTTTATAGATTTTTCAAACGAAGACAATTCCAAAAATTTTGCCGCAGCGCTAAAATATGAAATTCTTATAAAAAATGTTGAAGTAGCTTTTTCAGTATGGGGTAAAGAAAAACGCGACGCCGCTTACGGATTTGATTTCTCCGGAAATTTTTTCGGAATCAATACGGTCGGCGAATTAAGTTTTAGTTCCGGCGATTCAAAACAAAAATTTGAACTGAAAAATCTACAAACTAAAAATATGTCCGATAAAAACAGTCTCCGGTGCTCGCTTGGATTAAATAAATATTTCAATTGCGTAACCAACGATAGAATTTTTACAAATCTTGAATTGTATTACAATAAAAACGGTTATGACGATAACGCGTTCAAACCCGAATTCTGGCAGATTCCGGATTTATACGAACCCAATAATCACGGGAAATATTACGCCGCATTTTTCGGGTCTTTTGACAGATTTATAATTTCAAATATGAATTTAAACCTTAACTCGATAATCAATTTAAGCGACAATTCTTTTATGATAAGCCCTGGACTTAATTATAATCCGTTTTATAATTTTTCCGTTGATTTCAACGTTTTTGCAAATTTTGGCAAAGAAAATAGAGAATATACTTTATCCGGCAACGCCGTCGTTTTTGAATTAAGAACAAATTTGGTTTTTTAGAAGTTTTAACAAGAGCGAATAAGCGTTTTGAAAAAATTAATTTTACATTTAACGCATTATCAGGGTTTAATAATTCAATATTCTTTTCAAACGGTTATAATAATTCATTTATAGGCTGAATTCAAAAAAACTTTAGAACTTTTCAAGTATTTTTTTTGGGGAGGATTTTTCGGGGATTTTTTCTTCAAAAAATTAAAAGGTTACTTTTTTTTTGTTTTTATTAATAATTTAGAAAGTCCGTCAAAACCTGAGGAAAACATCACGATTGTTTAATAAAAAAATTTGATATTGACAGCAAATAGTATTATATTTTATAATACTATTTAGTTCATAAAGTTTTTTGAAGTTAATAATTTTAAATAAATTATCTTATGATTTATTTATTAAAACTTCTTTTTATTGTTTTTTTCTCAACCGTTTCCAATATTACTTTTGTTCACGCCTACGATCAAACTAATAACGCAGATAATTATACAAAATATACCTTAAAAACTCTTGGAGAAATGATTATAAAAAATTATAAAAACCTTTCTGATTATCAAATGTTTGAATATTGCGTTAATTATGATACCGCTTTAAATCCTGTAGATTATTTTAATTCGATATTCAATGACGCTGCGTATAGAGCTTTTTCAGAGAATATTCATTATAAACTCGCTAACAATTTAGCGAGTTTTCATAGAAATAAATCTATTTCTCCAACACAATATTACATCAAACAAATGAATGATTTGAGAACATCTACGAACGAATCTGAATTTCTAAATATAGACGCGATGAAATTATTTAGACCAGACTCTAAATCGAAATACGTTTTTATGTTAGAATCGCTCCGCGAAAGCGTTTTTAAAGATTACCGTTTGATTATACAAAATTGTAAAGCTAAAAATTTCAATAAAGCTCTTGATATAGCTCTTTCAAACTATAATACCGAATCGGATTTTTTAAAATATTCTAATATCCAAACTATAGCCGCTCGTCAATTAATTTCACGACTTACAATTTTAAGCGGAAATATTGAAAAATTTTATAAACAACAATCTGATATTCTTATATTGCAAATGGATCCGCATCCAGAGGCGTTACTCGTAAATAATGAATATTTTAATCCTATTTATGCTGAAGAAAATTTATATTTAGCGTTAAAAATAGATATTGCTTTAAATAGCGCCTATTTATATTGCGCCAATAATAATTATGATATCGCCTTTCCTTTACTTGATGAAATTTTATCTCTTGAAAATAAGGCGAAGGTGATTCTTAACGCCGGATATAAATCAAACGTTCCTTATGAATACGGCAATCCAAACCATTTTTTTAAGTTTATAAAGAATTTCAAAAAACGTCTTGAAATTTTTAGTAGCAGTAGAGAAAATGAGTTTAAATCAATATTGACAATTAACAATAATCAGCCCGAAAATATTGTTAATACCGCTCATTTTATTTCCGATGCTCTTGCAAAAGCCGCTTCTGCCGATATTGTTTTTTTACCCAAAAATTTGTTTTGGAATACGATTTCCCAAGGTGATTTTACCGCTAATAATTTATATCAGACGTTGCCAGAAGAAATAAGTTTAATGAGAGGTTATGTTACCGGTTTTGATATAAAAAAATTTTTTGATATTTCCTTTGTTCCGTTATTATATAAATCAATGGAAAGTCATTTGTCGTTTTATACGACCGGTATTTTGGATATTCGTTATCCCGGAGGGGTTCGTAATAGTATAAAAACAAAAAATAATCTTGATTTCCACGATACAGAATTATACGAAATTATATTTCCAGCCAACGAATTAATTTTAGATAACGCTCAAAACGGATCATTTTTTATTAATGCGAAAAATAAAGGCGAAATAGGAAATCTTCATGATATTTTGATAAAATTTTTTTCAAAAAATAAAAATTTTGGAAATCATAAGCCGACAGACAGAATTTTCACTTTAAACAAATGTCCTTCAAATAAAACTCCGGAAGCTCTTTTTAACATTGATTTTGAAAACTATAAACAAAGTAATAAAATATATTCTCTTGAAGATCAATACAACAATAATATTGATTTTCTTTGTATAGATTTCAAATATAAAGATTTAACAAAATACATAATTGAATTTTATAAAAACAAAATCAGCGATGATTACCACAACATATATTATTGTTTATACAATAACTGGAATAAAGAATTTATTGCAGTTAAAAAATATTTTTTATCAAATTTGCCCGACATAAAAGCAAAGGATAAATTCTCCGTTCAATATTATTTTATGATTGCGAAAATACTTTACAATATGGAAGAATATGGAATAAGTTTTAAATACTTAATGGCATATAAAAATTCTTATGAAAATGAAGACGATTTTTTTACGTTTGAAAACGGTTCGCTTTTAAAAGATTTATCGGATAAACTCGGCGTTAAAACCGATGAAACTATAAAAATCAAGATTGCAAATAAAATTTATAATTTAAAAAATCAAATAAATTTATTAAAGCAATTTTATAAAAAAAAAATTGCCGGCGAGAAAATTAAAAATGAAATTCAAAAGACGAATATATCGGAGCTCGATACAATCAAATTGCTTATTCCGCGTTACGGTCATTGCTGCGTTACCGATTCCTTATATTTATATTCTATCGGAGGATTCGCATCCGATACTGACGCTTTGGGAGTTATCGAACGTTTAAATACTCAAACAGGTCAATCCGAAATTTTAACTGATAAAATAATAAAACGAGGATTTGCCGCAGCTCAAATTCTTAATGGCAAAATATATATTTTTGGAGGAGAATCAAAAAAACAAAACGGATTTCGTATAATTTACGATGATTTAGAAATATTCGATATAGAATCTAAAAAAATTATCCTTAATGAAAAAATGCCGTTATCGTTAACTAAATCGGCATCAGTTGTATTTGAAGATACGATTTATATTGTCGGAGGTTTTACCTTTCAAAAATTAAAATTTAATTCCGGAGTTTTATTCGCTTATAATACAAAATCAAAAGAATGGTCTGAATGTCAAGAAATGAACGAAGTAAAAGAAACTTCCGCGATTATTGACGGCGATGGTATTTACATTTTCGGCGGAGCTAACGGAAAAAAAAGTTACAATAAAATTGATAAATATTCCATTCCGGAAAACAGTTGGACTGAAGAGATAGACAATTTATATTTAAAAATTAAAGGATGCCCTTGCGTATATTACGATGGAGTAGTTTATATATTCGGAAAAAATACAGGTCGAAATGCTTGGGGAAAATATCACAAAAAGGGATTTGTCATAAAATATTGCAAAGAAACAGGAACATCGTTTTCTATAACCGAATTTAAAAAAAGAAATTTTTTTGCTGCCGCTCTTTGCGGTAATAAAATTTATATAACTGGCGGTCAAACAATTAATGATTATTTGCCAAATGATGAAATTCAAATTTTTGATATTGAAACCGAAAGTTTTAATCCATCGTTAAATATTAAAAAAACAATAGTTCAGGAAAATGTAATACGAAATTTGCCTCATAGTTTTCCTAAAAATATTACTATAGAAGATCACTGCTGTCCAAAAAAAATTTACAAATCCCAAGGCAACTCTAACTGTTCA
>DAINAU010000227.1:0-6034 GCA_036733285.1 bacterium | reverse complement strand
TGTAAGAATCAAATTTGTAAAGAAACCCACCCAGGTAATATGATTCGCTTTTTGGGCTCTACATTCTTCATCTGATATATTCTTTATTTGCATAGGTTCTTCTCCTGATTATAAAAAAAATATCGTTATCGGGCTCATGCCCGTATCATTGCAACGCGGAGTTTCTGTAATTTGGTCTTCGGCAAAACGAGAATAAATCCTGTCGGGAAACCGTTAAAACGGTTATGTGATTTATTGAGCGTGAGCTGTAAATTCGCCGATAAAGTTACAAATTATCTTATTGTTTATCGGCGAATGAATCTAATAATGCAATATAAAATTTTATCTGCCTTCGTATTTTAATTTTATTCTTCGAGTCGGTTCTACTCCGATACTCTCGGATTTTATATTGGGTTTCCCCGATAAATAGTTATGAATAATCTTTCTTTCAGTATTGTTCATAGGCGGAAGCGATACGTCTTTTTTTATCCGTTTTAATTTTTGAATATAATTGTCGGCGAGTTTTTCAAGAGCTATTATGCGTTTGTTTTTGTAATTCTCCGAATCAAGCGCCACAGATATTTTATTTTCGCGGTTATTGTTGATTATCGTATTGATTAATAATTGAAGCGAACTCAGCGTTTTCCCGTGTTTGCCTATCAGCAATGAACTTTCGGGAGAAATAATTTCTACGTTTATTATTGCTTCAATAACGCTTGTTTTTAATTCATATGAAGTAAGATTCATTTTTGAAATAATTTCATTGACGAGATTTTCAACGTCTTTAACGTCCGTTTCAGTAGGCGGCGTCATTATTCTTTTTTCGACGGGTCTCCGTTGTTGTTCCTGCGGCTCGGTTTCCTTTTCAGTTTTCGAGATTTGAGCGGTTTCGGAAAAGTTTTGCTGAGAAGCGCTGTTTTGAGCGTTTTTTCCGTTAGAAGAAGAACCGTTATTTTCATATTCGATTTTAATTTTGGCGTTTTTATTTCCTGTTAATCCGAGAAAATCTTTGTCGCCTTTTTCAAGAATAGAGATTTTTACGTCGTTTCTGTTTTTGTTGATTTTTTTCAAACCTTCGTAAATGGCGGATTCAATTGTGTCCGCCTGAATAATAATTTCCATAAATTATTTCACTCCTTTTTTAGCTGATAATTTGTTTTGATATAATTGTTGTAAAATGGATATAATATTGAACGCCGTCCAATAAACGATTAGACCCGAAGGCATACTCATAAACATAAAAGTAAAAACAAAAGGCAGTATCATCATAGTTTTTTGCTGTTCGGGCGGCGCCGGCGTCAGTTTCTGCTGTATAAACATTGTCCCGCCCATTATTATTGGAAGAATATAAGTGGGATCCTTCGCGGATAAATCGCCGATATATAGGAATTCGGCGCCTCTTAATTCTATGGCGTATTCCAGCATTCTATATAATCCGATGAAAATAGGAAGCTGAAGAAACATTGGAAGACATCCGCCAAGCGGGTTGATTTTAAATTCTTTGTATAACCTCATTGTTTCCTGCTGAATTTTAGCTTTATCGTCTCCGTATTTTTCTTTAAGCTCCTGAATCTTCGGTTGAAGTTTTTTCATTTCTTCCATAGCTTTCATACTTTTAGCTTTCAACGGATACATAATTATATTGATAAGAACCGTCAGCAGTATAATAGCTATTCCGTAATTAGGAATCAAAGCGTAAAAGAATTTTAATACTTTCAGCAGTATCAAAGCGAGCGCTCCAAACCAGCCGTAATCCATAGATTCTTCAAGCTTTTTTCCGGGCAGAACGTTTTTGAGCAAATAGTATTCTTTAGGTCCGATAAAAACGTCGAAATTCAATTCAATGCTGTTTTTTTCAAATTGAAGCGGCGTAGTTAAATATCTGTAGCCGATATTTGTTTTTGAGGAATAGAGTTCTATTCTATTCGAAGATATATTGTCTACTAACATAGCGGTTAGAAAATAGTTCGAGTTCAAACCAAACCATTTGACATTGGAAGCTTGAATGAATTTTTTAAAAATCGCGTCGTTTTTATCTTTAAGAAGCAAAGTTTGAACCGATGTGTCGACGTCTCCGGAACCCGGATTTTCTTTTTCAAACGATTCATTCTGGTAGTATACGAAAATATTGGGTTTATCGTGTTCCACAAAAATTCCGGAAGTCCATTTTACAGAAAGACCGGATACGTATTTTTCGTTAGTCTTCGGATTGAGAACCTGAATAAGCCCTAAATTATCCGAGCCCGCGCCGTCGGGTTTGTCAATCTTTATTCGCATTTTAATCAAATACGAATCGTCGGAAATATCAAATGTTTTAATAATTTTTATTCCGGCCGGTAAAAGACTTTTTATAAGTTTGCCGTTATTCAAAAAATATCCGGCGGTTTTATATTCAAAACTTATTGATGAATCCGTTGAATTAATGATTTCGTAATTTACCGAGGAAAGTTCTCCGTTGTTTTCAATATCCGTCAATAAAATGTTTTCATTCAGGATTTTAAATTTTGAATCCGTGAATTCGAGCGTATCGTTGGTTGATAAAAATTTATATTCGTTCAGAAAAATATTTGTTATGCAAGCGCCTTTGTTTGAAAAACGTATCGTATATTTTTTTGTTGATTTTGCAATTAATTGCTCTGAATCTGACCTGTTCAATAGTTCATTAGCTAATTCGGTATCCGCGACCGTTTGTGAAAATTCTGAAATTACGGAATGACCATTTGAAAAAGTTTGCGGTTCGGTTTCTTTGACTGAAGTTTCCGGATAAGAATTTTTTGAAGAAGAAATCAAAGAGGTATCATTTAGAGATTCGGATTTAACGTCGATAATCGATTCTTTCGTCTTGTATTTTTCCATTATAAACATATTATAAAAAAAAATAAGAACAAAAGAAAATATGACTGCGATAAGAATTCGTTTTTCCATCTATATCAGTTCATCAACTCCTCCGTCGCAAAACGGATGACATTTTAATAATCTACGGGCTGTCAGGAAAGAACCTTTAAAAAAACCGTATTTTAAAAAAGCTTGCGCGGCGTAATCCGAACAACTCGGATAAAATCTGCACATAGGCGGCAGAATCGCGCTAATTGTTTTTTTGTATATAAAAATAAAAAATACAACGCAATTAACCGGCATTTTTTTTATCATTCTTTAACAAGCCTTTTGAGAAAAATAATTTTTTAAGGGATTTTTCCGTGTCGGCATAATTGCAATAATAAGCGTTTTTTCTCGCGATAATAACGTAATCCGCAATTAGCGTAAAAGTCGAGCGGTTTAATCTAAAAAATTCGCGGGCAAGTCTTCGGATTTTATTTCGTTTGACCGCGATTGAATTGGATTTTTTTGAAGTTACAATGCAAACCCTTGAAAAATCAAGATTATTACGCAAAGCATAGACGACAAATTTACCGTCGCTAACGGAAATCCCGTTTTCAAAAACATTTGAAATATCTTTTTTTTTCGATAATCTGTAATGTTTAAGAAATTTAAAATCTGACATTAATCTATTTTGAAAGGGTTTTTCTACCTTTTGCTCTTCTGCGGCTTAACACTTGTCTTCCTTTGCTTGTCGACATTCTTTCTCTAAAACCGTGTTTATGTTTGCTTTTAATTTTACTCGGTTGAAATGTTCTTTTCATTGTTTAATCATACTCCTTAAATATATGCGTCATTTTCAATTTTTTAAATTTTCAATTAAAATAATCCGGGTATATTCAGACCGCCCAGCCCTTTTGTCAAACTTCCGAAATTTTGTTCCGAAGCCTGAGATAATTTTTTATGACCGTCTTGAAAAGCGGCCACTATGGAATCTTCGAGTAATTCCACGTCGTTAGGATCTACAATATCCTTATTTAATTTTACCGATTTCAGTTCTCCGTCTCCGGATAAAACTAATTTAACCATTCCGCCGGCGGAAGTTCCTTCAAAACTCGAAGACTTTAAATCATCCTGAGCTTTCATCAAATCTTCCTGCATTTTTTTCGCCTGTTTCATTAAGTTGGGCATTCCGCCGCCCATTCCGCCGTGAAATTTTTTTGACATATTATAAATAAACCCCTTGGTAAAATTTATTAAACTTTTTTTACGTCTATTAACGTTCCGCCGAATATATTCAACGCCTGTTTAATAGACGGATTTTCAAGCGCCGCTTCTTTTTTTGAATCCAGTTTTTTTTTTGTGGTTTTACCCGAATTCTCTTTTTCAAAAACAACTTTTTGATTTATATTGAATTCGCGAAGAAAATTGTTAAGTTTATTAATGATTTCTTCATTATTAAGTCTTTCAAAATATAATCCTTTTACTTCAACCGAAATTTCAGAATCGGTTGCCGAAATTATATTTGATTTTTTTAAATATTCGCCTAAAGGCGGTTCTAAATTCTCTCCGAATTCATTAAATAAAAGTTTTATATTATTTAAATCGTTAAAAGTGTCAATATTTTTTTTTATTTTCTCCGGTTTTTTTGAGTTTTCGCCGGAATCCGATTCGTTCGAATTGGATTCGTTCGAATTGGATTCGTTCGAATTGGATTCGTTAGAATTGGATTCGTTAGAGCCGGAATTATCAGAAGTGTTTGATTGCGGTTTTTTTTTAAGATTTGTTTCGCCGGAAAAATTGTTTTCGGAAACGTTGAATTTTCCGGAAGCTATCATTAATTCGATTTTTTTTATATTTGTTTTTAATTCCTCAAAATCCGGTTCGTCGATTAAACGCAGTATTTTAAAAAACGTGATTTCAAACAGCATATTTGTAAAAGCCGTGAATTTTAAATCCCGCATAAAACCGAGAAGCTCTTCGATTATTAAAAGTATTTTATTCGAAGAAATTTTTTGGGAGATAACGAGGATTTCTTTATCTTTTACTTTATCCTGATTTTTAATTTTTTTGAGATAAAGCATATCCCTAAGAAATTGGATATAATCTTTGGAGAATTGATTTATGTCGTAGCCCGCGTTAATTATGGTTTCTATAATATCAAAAGTTTTTTTATAATCGGCGGAAAATAAAAATTCGGATAATTCCAGCAATGTTTGACGCGGAGTTACTCCGAGCGTTTCTCTCACGTCTTTTAAAGTCAGCGAATCTCCGGAATATGAAAGCGCGTGGTCGAGCAAACTTTCGGAATCGCGCATACTTCCCTCTCCGAGTTTGGCTATTTCCGCAACCGCGTCGTCTTCGAAATTTATTTTTTCTTTTTTTAAAATATTTTTTAATTCGCCGATTATTTCGTTGAGACTGATTTTTCTGAATTGATAAATTTGACATCTCGATATTATGGTTTCAGGAACTTTATGCAAATCGGTTGTGGCAAAAATGAATATCGAATGAGCCGGCGGTTCTTCAAGCGTTTTGAGCAAAGCGTTGAAAGCTCCCTGAGAAAGCATATGAACTTCGTCTATAATATAGACTTTAAATCTGCCGAGCATCGGTTTAAACTGGATTGTAGAGCGAAGATTTCTAACGTCTTCGACGCTGTTATTTGAAGCTCCGTCTATTTCTAAAACGTCGACATACTGTCCGTCGGTTATAGATTTGCAGGTATTGCATTCGTTGCAGGGTTCGGGATTGAATCCTTTTTCGCAATTAACCGCTTTGGCGAGTATTCTTGCGGTAGTGGTTTTGCCGACTCCTCGCGTTCCGGTAAATAAAAACGCCTGACATAATCTGTTTGATTTTATTGCGTTAGATAATGTTTTTGTTATATGTTCCTGTCCAATCACATCGCGAAAAAATAAGGGTCTGTATTTTCTCGCTATTACAACGTAACTCATTTAAATGCAATTCCCGATAAATCATTTTTTATATAAAATCATTACTATTCAGCCGATATAATACAACCGTTAAAAAGGCCGTAAAATTAGCGGTTATTAGATTAACTCCGCAATTAATTGCCGGGTTAATCGTAGGTTAATGAATAAAAAAATGTCTGAATAGCAACAAAAATTTTAAAAGAAAAAAACCGCGCGCTTGAATTTGAAAGTCTGCCTGCAAAGCCGACTGAATAGTTGGCTCCGGTTAGGTTGCCTTCCGGCGCATAAAGGGTTTATCTTAT
>DAINAU010000226.1:0-6044 GCA_036733285.1 bacterium | reverse complement strand
TTTCTTATTTATTTTTAATGACTTAGCTGATTTGACTTCTGGTTATGTGAACTTTTTCGCGAATGCGGCTTAGGAAATATGGAATGGAAGCAAACTTCGGGGAATTAACTCTAATATCTTATTATAATAAAAAAAACTCAAGGCGTTTTTAGATTGATAAACCGATGATTTCATAATAATTCTTTCAAAAAATCATAACAAATCCGCGCCGAATTTTTCCATTCCCAATTTTTCATAGATTCAAAAGCGTTGATTCCGGTATTTTGAAGTTTGGTTTTATTCTCGTAAGCGAATCTTAACAATTGTTTCAATTCATCGATGTCCGGATCCGCCCAAATTCCGGAATTTTCATGATAATTTTTCGAATCAGTTTTATGAATATCGGCAAATTTCCCCGGTTGCAGCAATAGGGCATTTTCAGAATTAATAAAATCAACCGGCGCGGAATAATTCGTCGCAATGCAGGGAAGTCCGCAAGCCATCGCTTCCATTAAAGGAAGACACCACCCCTCCGCTCTGTAAGGAAAAACGCCGCAATCCATTTGATTATATAATTGAGCGAACATCTTCTGGCTTGGCAATTGAGGACACAAAATTATCGTATCTGAAATTTGTTTTTTATCAAACGCGTTTATTTTATGACCGTTAGAAACTAATTTTTCCGCAAGTTTGCCGACGTTTTCATTTAAAAACGGATTATTCCAAAACCCGAATAATTTAACCTTTTCTGAAGGTTTAAATTCTTTGCAGAAAGCCTTTATAAGAAGTTCCTGATTTTTCCTTGGTTCCCATTTCCCAACGGATATAAAATAAAAATAATCGTTTATCGGATTTTTCATTTCAGTAATCCGTTTAAAAATAACAGGATTGACTCCGCCGGGAACAACGCGGCATTCAATGCCATAGTTTTCAAGTATTTGTTTTCCCCATTTTGAAAAAGTCCACGCCATATCAAGCTGTTTAAGCTGATTTATCCAGTCTTCGCATAAAACGGTATTTTCAAAAACAGTATATCCTATTCTTTTAGAACCGCAGAATTTAAACATCATATTCCCGTAACCGAGACAAATCCCGGCGTTTTTAAAATTAATATTTTTAAACCGTTCCGACATTTTTTTTAACGGTTCGATTTCTTCCGATTCGACTCCGGTCATAGTCAAATTTTCAGGAACAAGACAAACCTCTATAATCTTATTCAGTTCAATGGCAAGATTTTTACCTGCGATTCCATAACCGAGAGAATTAATCGGAGCGAAAAAATTAATTTGACTCATAGAATTTCCCCAAAGAATTAATTATGAAAGGCCGTATTTGTTCCGGTAAAATAATCGAATCTATAGACCCGACGGATTTAGCCCGTTCAATCGAATGTATTCCGTCGAATTTTTGAGCGAGTTCTGTTTGTTTTTCATTAAAAACGGTTTTATAAATCTCGTCGAATTCCTTCTTCTTCATCTTCTTCAAGTTTAGTAAATTTTGGGCTTCGGAGACCCGTTTGTCTTCCATCGTATTTTTTAAAACTATTTTTGGAAAAACAACTGCGGCAGCCGAGGCTCCGCCTATAACTGAAGCATACGCTCCAATAACCGCCGCGGCATTAATATTTTTATTCAATTTTTTGGAGAAAACAACGTAAGCTCCGCCGTGATACCGCGCAACCACAACAAAAATTATGGGTCCCTTGAAATTCGCTACCGCTCTTCCTATTTCCGCTCCGTATTCAAGCTGAAGCCGCCTTAAAGATTCAGGCGATCCGTCAAATCCCGAAAGATTGGCAAGGACTACAAGCGGAACTTTTCCGTTTAACGAATTAATTGCGCGCGCGATTTTTTTTGACGACGCTGGAAATAAAGTTCCGCCTGTCCAGGTTTCAGGTCCGTCGTTCGGGATTTCGCCGACCCTTGAAATCTGGCGGCTTTCTATTCCAAACATTCCAACCGAATATCCACCTATTCTCGTTTCCCATACTATTGCGGTCTCAGCGTCTTTCATAAACGCCCATCTTTCGAGATAGCCTGAATCAGAATCGATAACAGATTGCATAATCTGGCGCATATCAAAAGGTTTTTTACGTTCCGAATTCAATTTCAAATCAAGTATGTCTCCGATAGTTTTAAAATTTTGATTAAGAGAATCCGCGTATGGAGCAACGCAAATATTTCTATTATCGGAGTCTAATGTTTTATGGCGCGGTTGAACCGAGGTTTCAGGATTTTTATAGACGTATTCATAATGTTTGAATAAAATCTGGTATGCCGAAGAAATATCTTTAGTTTTAAATTGAGCTTGGCCATTTGGTCCCATAATTTTATCGGCTCCGCCTATTCCTATATTGTTTTCCGCAGATACGCTTCCGGCATAATCAAGCGCTTTTTTACCGGTGAGAAGCATTGCGGATTCGTCGGTCATTATCAAAACTCCGGAAGTATGCATAAGCATTGTCGCTTCCGCGTTCCAATACGATTGAGCGCCAACGTTAACGCTGTCTACTATAACGTTTATTTCCCCGCCGGATTGGGTAAATTCAATTATTCTTCTCAAAACCGCCGCAGTCCAATCAAGATTTTCCGTGCCGCTATCCATATTTATTTTAGCTCCGGCTGAAACAGGTATCCATTCTACGGGAACCTTCAAAGTTTCTGCAAGATTAATAGCTTCGATTATCCGGCGGCATTCCGGTTCCGCAAGCGAACCCATATCCGAAGTCGGGTCTGAAAGAATCAAAACGCGTTTAAACGGATAATCGTAATTGGTTATGTAATTTATGATTATTCCAAAAACAATATTTCCGGTATTAAGTCCGTATTCCCTGTTTTTTACGGAAACCGCTTTTAAGGTCGATGCGTCCAAATCGTATTCTTCAAACTCTCCGCGCGGAAGTTTGTCGGCGGCGGTCGTAGAGGAGCCGCTTGTCCTGCTCAGCATCTTAATTATTTCATAAGGGTAAGACGTGCCACGCTGTTTGGCTTTAATTACTTTTCCAACATAATCATTAATTTCTTTGAGCGGTTCTTCAACCGGAATTCTCGGTCTAAAAGTAAATTGCGTGCCGGATATATTATCAAAAACAAACTCGATTTCATTCGAACTTTTTTCTTTTTCTCCGGGCGTTTTTGTGTAAATCAATATTTTTTCAAGACCAAGACCCGCCAAACGCGGCGACAAATAACCCGCGTATTTTTCAATTTGTTTTAGGGTTGTGTTAAGAACCGAATGTATGTGAATTATTATTCTGTTCCATAGCAGCATATTTTTTCTTTTTGATTGCGCGGCTCTTATTGCAAAAACCGCTTCCATAAAAGAATTTTCAAAAGATAACATTTTAATTATTGAACCGTCGTCTCCGAATTCAGGTTTGGTTTCAGGCGTCTCAACAAAAGCGAATAGCCGCTCGTCTTTTGAATTCTTTTTGTTTTTAGCGTTCACTAAAAAAACCGATTCGGATTTATAAATATTTTCAAATTCAAAATTCGCAAACCGTTTTAATCTGAATTCTCTGACCTGAAGCGGAGTGAAATCTTTATAAATTAAATTTTCCATCGGTTCAGTTTCAGAATTATATCGGTAAGAATAATAATTATTCTGATTGTCTTCGTAAAACAATCCCGCCGTAATCAGCGTTCCGTTTTTAAATCTGATATTTGAAATATCTTCGTCGATAATCTTTTTATAATCCAATCCGCTTTTTAAACCGCTGATAAGAACAGCGATTTCAATCGGAGTATTCATTTGACGGCAGTATTCGGATAACGAGGCAATCGAATTATTGAAAGCATCCAAATCCCTGACCGAAGTTAGAAAAAAATCTATTTTTTCATCGCGTTTTTTTTCCGAGAGATTCATTTTGCAAATTTGAATCCGGCCCGAATTGAAATGACTGAAATCATTAATTATCCTATCTCTATTAAATCTTTTTGCAAGAAGCCCGTTTCCAATTTGATTTATTTCATCGCTGTCGATTCCAGAATCGTCAACCGCAAGTCTTAATAAAAACGGGATTATTTCAGAACCGAGATTGCAGATAATATTCGAATAATAATCCTGTTTCTCAAAATAATGCTCCGCGTTTTTAAAAGATTTAATTAATTCGGCTATAAGCGCCGATTTGGTTTCTTTGATTTTCAACAACAAAAAATTATTGATTAAAATATATTGAACGTTCAACGCCGCGTTGGATATATTCGGATGCAATTGAATTGTCAGACGGGCGACTTTTTCAAGTTTTTCCGATAACCGCTCGGACACGAAAACAACGTCTTTCGGATTTAAATTATCCTGCATCGCTATTAAAGTCTGATGTAAAAGTTCGTTTTTAGTTTTAATGTTAAAATGAGTTTTGTATATCCTGAACATAGCGCGCGTATAATTCTCGATTTCATGCAATTTTCCAGACTTATACCATTTGGTGGCGAGGTCGAGCATTAATAGAAATTCTTCCGGCATACCTTTTTCTCTATCTTTTGTTCGTTTGAAATAATGCATCATCAATTCCTGAAAATTCACGGTTCCTGAATTTGCATCGGAATTTATTGCGGCATTTGAAAATAGATATTCTATATCGATATACATTTCCAGACAATCCAGAAACATTTCAATCAAATCATTTTTAAATTGCGGATGAAGTTCGATAAAATCAAGGGCGCGGTTTAAAGCGTCAGAAGGTTTTTCTTTATTGTCAAATCCTAAAAAAAACGCTTCAAATTCCCGTTTGATAAAATTCCAGATATTCGAGAGATTTTTAGAAGAAATATCGTTAAAATCAAGCTCCATTTTTTTGAAATCAACCGGTTCTGTTTTTGTCTCCGAAACGGTATTATCCTGCAAACCCGATTTGTCAATCTTTAACAAAGACTGCCCTGCCGCTATTTGTTCGCCCTGTCTAACAAATATTTCCTTGATTATTCCGTTGTCTTGAGCGACAACCGCAGTTTCCATTTTCATAGCTTCAAGCGAAAGAAGCAACTGTCCTTTTTTTACTTTCTGACCGGTTTTAACCGAAACAAATATTACCATAGCCGGCGCTTGCGACTTTACAAGCCCGCCTGTATCTATTGAAATAGGATAAGGAATTCCATTGATTTCAAATATAGTTTCATTGCCTCTTTCAACCGTTTGAATTCTGTATCTTTTATCGTTATAATATAAAACCGCGTTTGATTCTTCCCAAGAATATTTGACGATAATATATTCCCCGTTGATTTTGATGTGAAAAATATCTTCGCCCATATATTTTACAAAAAATTCATACTCAACGGAATTATGAGCAATCGCGACTTGATGGCCGAGCGCCATATCAAGATTTTGCGGATATCCGCTTCTGTTAAACTGATGCTTAAAATTCGTAATCTCTTCAATATATTTTGCCGCGTATTGTTCTATGGCGCACGCGATTAATGCGATTTGCCAGTCGTTTCTTTTAATCGAAAATGAAGACGCGGCAAACAAATTTTCGACAAATCGAGTCGATACTCCGCCTTTTAATATTTCAGAATTATTCAATAATTCTATTAAAAACGCCCTGTTAGTAGTCCCTCCTTCAATTAGAATTTGGAATTCTTCAAGAGCTCTCTGCAACCGGGCGAACGCTTCTTTTCTGTTTGAGCCAGATGCGATAACTTTGGCTATCATAGAATCAAATTCCTGAGGAATAGTTGTTCCTTTCTCTATTCCTGAATCCACTCTTACACCGTTTCCTGACGAAATTCCAAATAAAACTACTTTTCCCGGGGCAGGCGCGAAATTATTCTCAGGGTCTTCCGCGTTAAGACGCGCTTCTAACACAGTTAACGAAGGATTAAATCCCTGTAATTTCAATTCAATACCCGAAGCGATCAATATTTGAATTTTTACGAGATCAATATTGTAAAGCTGTTCTGTAATTGTGTGTTCTACTTGAAGTCTGGTATTCACTTCCATAAAATAATATTTGCCGGTTTCAATATCGTATATGAATTCTACGGTTCCAACTCCCTCGTATTCTGCGGCTTTTATCAGTCTTTTCGCCGATTCCTGCATTTCTATCAAAGTTTTTTCAGGAATGCCGG
>DAINAU010000225.1:0-6093 GCA_036733285.1 bacterium | reverse complement strand
GAGGTCGATAGGACCTTATTCGTTAGTGACCCAGCAACCGCTTGGAGGCAAAGCTCAGTTCGGAGGTCAGCGGCTTGGAGAAATGGAAGTATGGGCGCTTGAAGCATACGGAGCGGCATACACTTTAAGGGAAATGCTGACAGTAAAAAGCGACGATATTTTCGAAAGGTCGAAGATTTACGAATCGATAGTCAAGGGAGTGGAAACAATCCCGTCCGGAATACCGGAATCGTTCAACGTATTAATTCACGAACTCGAGGGATTATGTTTAAGAATGGAAGTTATGGACGTAGATGGAAAATTGATTGATTTAAAAAAATTATCGGAAGAACGTCTTGAACAGTTTAATCAGACTATGCCTGAAAGGATGACGCTTGACGAATTAAAATCGATGTCTACAATACAGAGCGGCGGTATTGAAAACGAGGCAGAAGACGAAATTGACGGCGATGAAGAGTAACAAAAAATCCGGAATAGAGGCGGATAATTGAGAATTGCTGATGTCGTCCGGGTTTCCGGACAGATTCAACCGCAAGGCGATTATTAAAAAATCCTTTTTAAAACTGAAGGGAGAAAAAGAAAATTATGGAAGAAAAATTTAAAGAATTTGCAAGCATAAAAGTCGGATTAGCGTCCCCTGATTATATAAAAGAACGCTCGAACGGACAGGTTACAAAACCTGAGACAATAAATTACAGAACATTGAAACCGGAACCTCAGAGTCTGTTTTGCGAAAGGATATTCGGACCAACTAAGGATTGGGAGTGTTCGTGCGGAAATTATAAAAGCATAAGATACAAAGGCGTGGTATGCGACAGATGCAAAGTAGAGGTTACTCATTCAAAAGTAAGGCGCGAACGGATGGGGCATATAGCTCTTGTAACGCCGGTGTCGCATATATGGTTTTTCAAAGGTTCGCCTTCGGTTATTTGCATGATACTCGATATGCGTCCCAAAGATTTGGAAAAAATATTATATTATCAGAGTTATGTCGTTACGGAAGTTATCGGGGCTTGCGAAGCGGAATTGAGAATAGGCGATTTGCTGACTGAAGACAAACTCAGAGAACTTAGAGATAAATACGGAAAGAATTTTGAAGCGATGATGGGCGCTGAAGCCATAAAGAAAATGCTTAAAGAAGTGAAGATAAAAGAACTGCAGAAAAATTTGAGAGACGATATTCAGACGACAAAATCGCAGCAGAAACGCAAGAATATGTTAAGACGGCTTGAAGTCGTGAATTCATTCGCGGATTCCGATAATCTGCCGGAATGGATGATTCTCGATTATATTCCCGTGATTCCGCCGGAATTAAGACCGATGGTTCAGCTTGAAGGCGGAAGATTCGCCACTTCGGACATAAACGATTTATATAGACGAATCATAAATAGAAACAACAGATTAAAACGATTGCTTGAACTCAACGCTCCCGAAATAATAATTAGAAATGAAAAGAGAATGCTTCAGGAAGCTGTTGACGCCTTGTTTGACAATGGAAGACACGGGAGAATAGTCAGAGGTTTAGGCAACAGACCATTGAAATCTTTAAGCGAATTAATAAAGGGGAAACAAGGGCGGTTTCGTCAAAATCTGCTTGGAAAACGCGTGGATTATTCAGGCAGGTCGGTAATAGTCATAGGTCCTCAGCTTAAAATGAATCAATGCGGTCTTCCAAAATTAATGGCGCTCGAATTGTTCAAACCTTTTATAATGAACAAACTTTTGGAAAAAAATATAGTTCATAACATAAAAACGGCGAAAAAAATGGTTGAAAGCCACGATGATAAAGTGTGGGAAGTGCTCGAAGAAGTTATAGAAAATCATCCGGTGCTTTTAAACCGAGCTCCGACGCTTCACAGACTTGGAATACAGGCTTTTATGCCAGTATTGGTAGAGGGCAAAGCCATACGTCTGCATCCGCTGGTATGCGTGGCGTTTAACGCTGATTTTGACGGCGACCAGATGGCGGTTCATATTCCTTTATCGAAAATAGCTCAAACCGAAGCGAAACATCTTATGATGTCGACCAATAATATTTTATCTCCGGCAAGCGGAAAACCGATAGTGACTCCGACGCAGGATATAATACTCGGATTGTATTGTCTTTCAAGGGAGCCGAAGAAAGTCGAGGATAAAAAAACCATAAAAAAATTCAGTTCAAGCGCGGAAATAATTTTAGCGTTTGACGAAAAGAAAATTGAAATTAATGCGCCGATATATTTCAAACCGAAAGGTTATGATAAATACATTGAAACCACGGTCGGCAGAGTATTGCTAAACGAAGAATTGCCCGAAGAAATAGAATACATAAACGATGTAATAAGCAAGAAGAATTTGAGTAAAATAATCTTCAGATTCTATAAAGAAAAGGGCGCTTATATAACGATACGTATGCTTGACAGTTTAAAAAAACTCGGTTATCACTATTCTACGATGCTCGGGATATCGATAGGACTGGGCGATTTAATCGAGATACCGGCGAAAAAAGAGATAATAGAAAAAGCGACGGAACAGGAGACTAAAGTCAGAAAACAATTTTTCAACGGTCAGATAACGGATCAGGAAAGATACAATCAAATAGTAGGCATCTGGTCCAATTCGGTTGATAAGATAAAGAAAGTGGTTATGGACCATCTTGGAAAAGTGGATCAGGGAAACAATTCGCTGTTTTTAATGGCTGATTCGGGAGCGCGCGGTTCAGTAGACCAGATTAGACAGCTTGCCGGAATGCGCGGATTAATGGCCAAACCGTCGGGCGAGATTATAGAGCTTCCGATAAAAGCGAGTTTTAAAGAAGGATTGACGGTTCTTGAATATTTTATTTCCACTAACGGAGCGAGAAAAGGATTAGCGGATACGGCGTTAAAGACCGCTAACGCCGGATATTTAACCAGAAGGCTGGTTGACGTTGCTCAAGACGTTGTAATAAGGAATTACGACTGCGGAACGATAAACGGAATAACAGTGTCCGCGTTGAAGAGTTCAGAAGGCGAAAAAGAGCTTGAGACGTTGAAACAGAGAATAGTTGGCAGAGTGAGCGTAGAGACGATAACGCATCCCGGCACAGGGGAAACGCTTGTAGAGGCGAACGAATTATTAACCGAAGAAACCGCGGAAGCCATTGAAAAAGCGGGTATAGAAAGAGTGGATATAAGGTCGGTAATGACGTGCGAAGAAGAAGAAGGAATTTGCGCAAAATGTTACGGACAGAATCTCGCAAACGGAAGGCTTGTAGAAGTCGGCGAAGCCGTAGGAATAATGGCGGCGCAGTCAATCGGAGAACCCGGGACTCAGCTTACAATGAGAACTTTCCATCTTGGAGGAGTAGCCACAGGAGGCGGAGTCAACGATATTAAATTAAATTATTCGGTTATAGTGGAAGAGCTTCCGAAACATATTATAAAAAAAGAAAAAGAGATTATAGTTTTTAGAGACGATTTTTTGGCGGTAAGGAAAATTCTTGCGGAAATACCGCTTGTTAAAGACGTTAAACAGGTTCAACCGGAAGATTTTTGGGTTAACAAAGGAGACGTAATAGCTCAAAACAAAGATAAATCCATAGTAATCACGGCTCCGGCGGTTGGAATAATCAGATATTATAAAGAAAAAAATAAGATATTGATAATAGGCGAAGATCATAAGGTTCCTCTGCCAATCGGTTCGAAATTAAGAGTTCAAAAAGACGAGATACTAGAACTTCATACTTTGATAGCTGAAGCGGATCCTTATAACGAACCAATACTCGCCGAAGTATCAGGCAAAATTATTTACGAAGAAATAGTTCCGGGCAGAACGGTAAAAGAAGAGCATGACGTATCCGGTATGATGATAAAAAAAATTATAGAGGACAGGGAGAAAAAACTTCAACCGGTCATCATAATTGAAGATAAAAAAGCCGGAGTATTTACTCAAATAGATTTGCCGTATGATTCGCATTTAATAGTCGATGACGGAGACAAAGTGGTGGCTGGAGATATAATAGCCAAAATACCGAGCGAAACAAGCAAAACCAAGGATATAACCGGCGGTTTGCCGCGCGTTGAGGAACTTGTTGAAGCGCGAATAAAAAAATCCGGCAGAGCCATAATAAGCGAAATAGACGGAGAAGTATCGCTGCCTGAACGAAAAAAAGGCGCGTTGACAAGAGAAATAGTGGTAACCAATCCGAACGGTATGGAAAAGAGATACGAAGTTCCCGTAGGCAGACATTTAAAGGTTCACAGCGGGGACCAGGTAAAAGCCGGAGACCAGTTGATAGACGGCCAGGTAAATCCGCACGATATATTGCGGGTTAAAGGCGAAAAGGAACTCGCCACGTTTTTAATACGCGAAATTCAGGAAGTATATTGCAGTCAGAACGTTGAAATCAACGATAAACATTTTGAAGTAATAATCAGACAAATGTTAAGGAAATACGAGGTTATAGAAACGGGCGAAACCAAGTTTTTATTAAAACAGAAAGTAAGCAAACAGCAATTATACAAGGAAAACGAACGCGTGATAAAAATTGGAGGCAAACCCGCCAAAGCAAGACCGATACTTCTGGGAATCACAAGGGCGTCGCTTGAAACGGACAGTTTTGTATCGGCGGCTTCATTCCAGGAAACGCGCCAGGTATTAACGGAATCCGCGATAGCGAGCAAAGTGGATACGTTGAAAGGATTAAAAGAAAACGTAATAATCGGTCATTTGATAACCTGCGGAACCGGATTGAGGAAATACAGAAAAGCCGGCGTTGCCGCGCAGAATATTATTGAAAAAATCGAGAAATTCGAGCGGAATGAGGTTGAAAAAATCGCAGAAACAGAGCCGCAACTTGTTGAAAATTAAGGATTAGAAAGAAAAAACAAAAAAAAAATTGACTTTATTTTTTTTAGATATAAAATATTCGCTATTATTTTTGTTATGGGGGTAAGGTAATTGCCAACGATTAATCAACTATTAAAACAGGGCAGACAAGATAAAGTAAAAAGGAAGTTAGCCAAAGCGCTGAAAGAATGCCCGCAGCGCAGAGGGGTATGTTTAAGAGTTTATACGACGACTCCGAAAAAACCGAATTCGGCATTAAGAAAAGTGGCGCGCGTGAGACTGACGAGCGGGGTGGAAGTTACCGCGTATATACCCGGAGAAGGACACACGCTGCAGGAACATTCCGTAGTTCTTGTAAGAGGCGGAAGAGTTAAAGATTTGCCCGGAGTAAGATACCATATAGTTCGCGGAGCATTAGACGCTACCGGAGTGGAAAAACGTAAAAAAGCAAGATCGAAATACGGCGCTAAACGGCCAAAAAAATAGAAGATAAAATAAAAGAAAAATTGGAGTGAAAAAATTATGTCTCGAAGAAAACAAAAGGGTATAGCGACAAAGGTTAAAAGAGCGCTTCCTGATGCGAAATACAATAGTTTGTTAATAACAAAATTTATTAATCATTTGCAGAAGAACGGAAAACGGAGCACCGCTGAAAACGTAATTTATAAATCGCTTGATATAATAAAAGAGAAAACAAACGAGAACTCTTTGGAAGTATTTGAGAAAGCATGCGATAATATAAGACCTTCGGTAGAGGTTCGTTCGCGGAGAGTTGGCGGCGCGACATATCAAGTTCCAGCCGATATAAGACCGGAACGGAAACAGGCGTTAGTATTCAGATGGCTGCGGGAATATTCGATGGCGCGCAAAGAAAAAAGCATGCCGGCGAAACTTGCTGGAGAAATAATAGACGCTTATAACAACACCGGCGCGTGCATAAAAAAGAAAACCGACGTATTTAAAATGGCGGAAGCGAACAAAGCTTTTGCTCATTATAAATGGTAATAAATAAGGATAAAAGTAGTCCTCTATTGGATTATATGCGGTTTAAAAAAGGATATGATTTAAAGAGGATAAAATGAGCAAGTTTGATATTAGACAAGTCAGAAATATAGGTATAATCGCTCATATAGACGCGGGAAAAACCACTACGACTGAACGAATTCTTTTTTATACGGGAAGAACGTATAAAATCGGAGAAGTGGACGAAGGGACCGCCACGATGGACTGGATGGTTCAGGAGCAAGAGCGCGGAATAACGATTACTTCGGCCGCCACGACGTG
>DAINAU010000224.1:0-6104 GCA_036733285.1 bacterium | reverse complement strand
TTTAAAATTTGAAGCAAATACATTTTTTTATCTATTGTAATTAGTTTTATAGGAGTAAAATATGTTAAAAACGGTTTTATTATTAAGCGTATCGAATATATTTATGACATTTGCGTGGTATGGACATTTGAAACATAAAAGTTCGCCGCTCTGGATAGCAATATTGGCAAGCTGGCTTATAGCGTTCGTAGAATATTGTTTTCAGGTTCCTGCAAACAGGATTGGACATAATTTAGGAATAAGCGCCGCCCAACTAAAAATAATTCAGGAAGCTATTACTATACTTGTTTTTTGTTTTTTTTCGGTTTTATATCTCGGAGAAAGAATAAAATGGAATTATATAGCCGGTTTTGTTTTTATAGTTGTCGCAGTCATATTTGTTTTTGCTTTTAACGATATGACATTTTCAGAATTTCTGACTAAAAACATAAAGAGAATCAAAACTTTTTTTTAAATTCATGATATTTTACAACCGCGAACCCGGTTGAATTTTATTTTATATTTCTCCTTTTTTCCGTGTTACCGGAGTTTTCGCGATAAAACAACCGGAATAGCGATTGCCAGCAAAGAGCAGATTATAAAATGAACCGCTGAAAACGGCTGGAAATACAATAAAACATTTTTATCGCCTTGCCTAATACTTACTCCCAGCATATTGTTTTTAAGTTTTAATAATTTCCGTTCGGAACCGTTTATCATAGCTTTCCAGCCGGGCAGCGCCGCGAAAGTTGAAATCAGTATTTCGTTATTTATTCTGTCCGGCAATAATATTTTTATTTCGTTGCCGTTATAAATTATATTGGCGCCGCCGAGAATTTTTTTGTTCATATTGGAGTCTAACAAATAAATTATTCCTGTCGGCAGTTTATTTTCATATAATCTCCATTCGCCGCTTGAACCTATAAGCGACCAGAATTCATTATTTTCTTTCATATCGTTTTTTTGCATTACGTATTTTATGCCGAGTTCGCTTAATTTCATCGCATTCCACGGGCTTTTAAAATGATATGCGAAAGGGACCTGATCAATTTCAATAAGATTATTTTTAATCAAATAATCTCCTAAAGATTTATTCAATAAAACGCTTCTGCCGGAGCTTCCGAAAATTGAATTTCTTGTTATTTTCAAATCATATCCTTCGAATGATTCGATTTCAACCGCAATACGCTCGTTTTTTTTTATTAAATCAATGAATTCTGCAGGATTAAATAAATCCGAACCTTTTTCGCTGAAAAAATGTTTGAACCGGCAGGTTTTAAATCTTGAATATCCGAGTATTCGGGAACAGCAGTAATAGATTGAAAGATAGCATAAACCAATACAAATCAGAGCGCACAAGAAACCTGAAAAATTTTTTTTGAACGACGGATAAGTATAAGAAAAAATAAGCAGTAATGCAAAACAAAACATTGAAGTCAAATCGATTTGTTTTATATCGATAGAATAATCGGCGAAATAATTATTTATAAAAAAATACAATAAAACCGGCAGAGAAAAACCTAAAAAATATTTGAAACGGATTTTATTGGATTTAATAATAAATAAATCGAAAGAAAACCCGGCTCCAAGCGTCATATAAACGTTTGAAAACCACCAGAACCTTGAAATATCAGTGGAAGCGATAAAAGGAATAAGATGCCAGATTTTTATTATCATTAAACCTGCTGAAACAGCGATAAAAGAAAGTATACCGCAGAAAAATATTCTGTAATATAAATAAAAGCTATTTTTTTTCGAGGATAACGACAAAGCTCCGGTTATTGCGGCTCCGAATACCGATAGGATTATAAACATTCTGAGCAATAAGCTTATATCTACCGGATAATTTTGAGAAACCCGAACGCTTAATGGAATAGAACGGATAAAATAAATGATATCCGGCAAATAAAAAATTATGCCGGAGCATAGCGCGGAAAAAACGAAAAAAAATTTTTTGTCGGGTTTGAAACCGGACATAATAAAAGCTGTGGTTGAAATATAAAAATAAATAATTAGAACAATATTTAAGTTGACGCTTAAAACGCAAAACGACGATAATGCGAACAGAATTAAATAATTTGATTTTGAAGGATTTTCGTATAGTTTTTCAACAAATAATAAAAGCGCGGTAAATACTAAAATCGAAGCCTGATAATGATGATGCGCCGCCGTCCAAAAAAAACTTGGAGAAAAAAAAACAAGTATCGAACAAACGCAGGCTGAAAAATATGAAAGATATTTTTTATAATAAAAAGTCAATAAAAATATTGTTGCCGCCGCAACTAAAAATCTGTTGAAGCCCATTGCTATATCGTAAGGCAGAATCCAATACGCGATTGAAAGAAAAGAATAGGGCAGAGTTAACTGGTCGCCTATGATAGGCGTTCCGAAATTATTGTAAAGGTTGATTAAAGGCATTTGATTTTGTCTGATTAGTTCTTGAACCCTGAAAATATTAACGAACGTATGGTTTCCTTCGTCGGTTTTGTCAAAAGACATACAGTTTGGAAGAATAAGCGATTTGAGAATTATCAATAACGCTATTAGAATAGGGATAAGGAAATATACGGTAGTCCGAATAAGAAATTTATTCAAATAAATCATTCCCAGCGACCGACCCTGCCGCCAAAATATCTTCACATTGTATTTTGTTACTCGGGTCTATTCATATTTTTCATTTCTTCAATTATATTTTTTTTAAAATCGTCCGGAAAATCATCGCGGGCTAATATCAAATTATATAATCTCCATAATTGCGCGTTCATATTTCGTTTTTTATAAAACAGTCTGAAAAGCTTATAAAACTGGATTGGAGAAGACCCCGAACCGAGCAGCTCATTTTCGATTTTTTCTATTTCCTCGACTGTAATATTTTTTTTGGATGTTAGTAAAAATACGGAAGTTAATTGAACGGAATGACGTGAATTTGGCGCGATAGCATTTGTGAGTTTTAACAATTCTGCGACAGTTTGAATATTTTTATCTGAATATGCGGCGTAAATAGTGCCTCCGAATAATTGAGCTTCGGTAAAATAAGGGTCGGTAAAAGCGGTTTTCAACAAAAATTCCCGTCTGACGTTTTCTTTTGTTTTTTCAAAAATATCGTCCGTATTCTGCATAAAATTTATCCAGTTGACGTCCGCTTTAAAACGCGGGCGGTTCAACATAATATAAAGCAAATCCACGGCGTCGATATAATTATTCGCTATCCCTTCAGCGGTATATTTGTAATCAAAAACTCCAAACTCAGCGTAATTTTTTTTTAGTTGTTTTTGAGTTAAGCCGCCCGCCGCGAGCAGAATAATCAGCGTAATTATTGCAGGTATTTTTTTCATTTCATAAACTTCTTTTATTAAAAGAAATCAAGGAAATAATTAAAAACAGGATTGAATAAATGAACGTGTATAAAGCGAGAAAACCTGTATAACTCGATAATGAGGCGAATTTGTTTATATCGAACATATAAAAAATGTCATAATAAACCAGATTAGGCATAATTAAAAATAAGAAATTATACACAGGTTTCATAAAAACCGCAGTTTGAGAATAGAAAGTAAGCCAATAATTCATACTTTCAGAAAACTCGAAAATAAAAAATAAAGTAAAACTAAGTATTAGCGCAGGGAAAAAAGACGTCGAATATGTCGAGAAAACAAAAGAAAAAGAACACACGAGAATTATTTTAAGAGAAATAACGAGAAAAAAATAAAGTTTCATTTTCTGGGTTAGTTCAAAACCATAAAGCGAGGTTATTAGCGTGAAAAGAGCGGTTATCAATAAGTGTAATGCGATTACGCATATAGTAAGACCCAAAAATCTTCCGGTTAAAAATTGAAATTTTGAAATAGGTCTTGAAAGAATATAATATATTTCTTTTGACTGTATATCTTTTATTACGGTCGTCGAGCAAATGAATACGGCGGTGATAATTGAAATTAATTCGATAAAAAAAATTGAACTGTCCACAAAAACGCGTTCCTGAAACAGCCCTGTAATGTTTGCGCATATAAACGCAAATGCTATTAAAAGAAACGAAGCGGCGATGAATCCTATGTAGACTTTGTTTCTTATCCAGCAAATCAACGTATGCCATGCGATAGTTTTAATATTATTCAATGTTGACCGCCTTGTAAAAATTATTTTCAATATCTTGAATATCTTTTTTATTTGTAAGCTCTGACGCCGCCGCGCCTTTATGTATTATAATGATTTTGTCCGCGAGTTTTCTTGCGAATTCAAAACTATGCGTGGAAACAAACAGAGTCATTTTATTTTTTAATTCATTTAAGATATCTATAATTAATTTCTGACCCAGAGGGTCAAGTCCGGTCATTGGTTCGTCGAGAATTAATAATTTCGGCTCGTTAAACAATGATAACGCTATGCCGGCTCTTTGAGATTGTCCCTTTGAAAATTTTCCGACTCTGGTTTCATAAAGATTCTCAAGTTTTGTCAGCGCCGAGAGTTTTTTCATTCTTTCGTTCGTTTCGGCGTTCGAGATTTTATAAAGTTTTCCGAGAAATCTAAAGTGTTCAAAAAGTTTGAGTTCGGGAGTCAGATTCACTTTTTCAGGCAGGTAAGAGAGCTCGGTCCGGCTGGTTGAATCAACGCTTTTTTTTCCGAATATTGATATTTCGCCTTTTTGAGGAGATAAAAAATCAAGGATACATTTGATGAGAGTGGTCTTGCCGGCGCCGTTAATTCCCATTAAAGCGACTGAAGAATTCGTCTCAATATTTAGCGAAATATTGTTGACGGCTAAAACTTTTTTTATGCCGTCGAGATATGAATAACTTAAATTTTTAATTTCAATTGCAGAAACCATCAGAAAACTATTTCATTCCAAAAAATAATTAAATATTTAATAGCCGACCGTATATTTTTTCAGCGGTTTTATTTACTGTCCCCACGCGTGCAATAATTTTTCCGCCACTAAATCCGATATGTCTTTTTTAAAATAATAATTACTTGCGATTTTTTCTTTGATATTTTTTATTTTGTTTGAGGTTCCGGATTTGTTTTCGTTTACTGAAATAGTTTCGGATTTATTTAGTTCGCCGGAAAATATGTTTTGAAACCGATTTTTGCTTTTATCCGTAAAGACATTATGCTTCGTATTATATTGCGTTCCCGCAATTACAGGCGTTCTGTTTATTAAAACCGATGATAAATTCATTTTTTTTCCTTCCGTGGAATATTTTTTAAACCAATTCAATAACAGTCTGATATATATATCGGCAGAAATAAAAAAAACTTTAATATTTTTTTATATTTTTTTTCTGATGTGATTTTTTTTAAAAAATCATATCTTTTAAAATATGTTTTTTTACATTCGTAAAATTTTTTTTACGTAATTTTATTTAATAAAAAATATTAGTTTCTTGTAATATAAGAGGTTATAAACCTTGAATAAAAATTGCTTTGGAATTATGTTGAATTTAATATGATTTGATGATGCGGAGAAAAAAATGAAAAATAAAAAAAGCGGTTTTACAATGATAGAATTGCTTGTGGTTGTAGCCATTGTGGGCGTATTGTCAATGGCCGCTCAGGTCAGGTTTAATAAGTCTTATAACAGGAATCTTGTTGCAAGGGCGTCGTATGTGGCGTTCACGCTTATGAAACTTTGCAAGCATTTGACAATACTTGAGAATAGGGATTATATTTATTGCGCTTACAGCGTAGGTGGCAATCCCGGCTCCGCTGCTTGGCAGCGTTCTTTTGTTACCGGTTATAAGAGCATAAGCCCTTTTTATCCGGACGCAGCAGTAGATCCGTTAGTAACATTTAGTTCGTCGGTATATGAAGAATGTAAAAAACCGAGTTTAAGGATGCCTTTACCGGATGGCGCAGCAGTAGTAGTGACGGGCTCCGATCCGAATATTCCAGAGGGAAGCGGCACGATAAATGATCCTTACAGGACTATTTTCAAATTTTACGGCACCTGTCCTGCAAATAATGGAAGATATTATATATGTCCTGTTGGCGTTTTTGCGCAATCCGGATTCGCGTCAGCAAACAGTCCTGATGCCGATGTGCGGCGCCGCCATCAGGACCGTTTCCTGCGCGAGGAGGGGCTGGTGATGGTGGCGACCATCGCGTTCGGCATGGGCATCGACAAGCCC
>DAINAU010000223.1:0-6131 GCA_036733285.1 bacterium | reverse complement strand
CATATTGCCAAGTCGTAGAATCATAACAAATCTGTCTGCCTTCATATAAACTCAAAAAATTACAATACAACGCTGACCCAAACCAAGTAACATAAATCACGGGATATGAATCGTATCCCGGGTCAACGGTAAAAATTCCGCCGCCAAAATTTATCCTGCATTGCTCTGTCCCAGCGCCGGTATTCCAATTATATAAACCAGCAAACCAAATCAGCTCCGTGCAAGCGCCGTTCCGCGTTATCCACGCTGAATCCGCATTTGCCTGAATCCAACCGTTATCATAAGCATATTGCAGCATATCGCAATACTGCTTATTTGTAACTTCATATTTCCCTATTTCATACTGCCGCGTCAATGTTACCGAATGTACAGGTTCCGCCACGCCAGCCAACCCCATATTGAATGTTCCTGTATTCACAGTAACCATCGCAACGCCGTAAATTACCGAGCCGCCTAAAGTCGCGCAGCTTACAATATTACTCGCCGCAGCATTTCCGCCGCTATCGCAAACATAAACCCGAAAATAATATTCCGTATTCTGCGTTAAGCCGCCGATAATGCTATCAGTATCGCTCCGATTTGTTATAGTATCCGAATTCATAGATGTCGTATCCACATCCACGCCGATAGAATAATATATTTTGTATTTGGAAAAATCCGTGTCATTGGAAACTGACCAATTCAGCGTTATGCTGTTAGAAGAACTATCAGAAATCGAAAGCGTTACAGCCATGGGTTTAGAATGATAAATATCGGCATTCAGATTGTATTTTCCCTGATCGATTTGCGAACCAAATGAGCGCTGCAGCAGCTGCATATCGCGAATATCAACTATCCTGTCAGGACTACCCGGGGGATAAATATCAGCCGAGGTATCATAACCGATTTCGCCGCTCCGTTTCAAAAGCGACGCGTTTAATTTCTTCACATCGTTTCCGTTAATTTTTCCGTCCGCCGTAAATACAATACCGCTGTTTATAAACAAAAATAAAAGTATTAAAATAATTTTCAAAAACATCTTCTCTTTAATTTTATTTCCTTTCTTTAGTTACTCTTCAACTGATTTTCAAAACCTAAAACAGTGTTAAAAATCCCATATTTTTTTCCAACAGTTTTCTTTATTAAGCAATTTCCATTCCATAAAAATTTTGAATATTTTTATAATTTTAATACGGTTTTTATTTATTATCAAGCAGTTAATTTTTTTTTTGTTCATATAAAAAAATTTCTTTGGAATTTTTAACTAATCCGCGTAAAATATTTATCCGGAATTTCTCCGCATAATAATTCTGATTATAGTTAAGTATTAACTTATTAGACAACACCGCGACCCGAATATCATTGTATCTATGACACTGAGGGGGTTGAATTTCATGCTTTTTTTTCGAAATTTATTTTAATAAACTTAATGCGCCGTTCCTATTTTTCCGTGTTTTTCCCGTCCCTAATTTTCAGAGCATCGGAAGTCAAATCATCTAACCTATTAGAGCAAGGCACTGCCGAAGTTTTTTTTTTCCAAATTATTAGATTTTGAAAATTCCAACCTGTTTCCCGTAATGAACTCAAAACATATTCCGTATTTTTTCTCTCTGCATAAAATAAATTGAACCGCCAATTTCTGTAATTCGGTATAATTGGGATAAAATATTTTTCATAAATCCCCAATATTCGCTATCTGTTAATGAATCATTAAAATAACGATATTCTTTGTCTTGATTAAATGGAGGATCTAAAAATGTTAACGCAATATCCGATTTATTATACTTCTTCAACCATTTTAAACAGTCGTCATTATATATGGTATAATTGACTTTCATTAAATTCCTCGATAATAACCGATTTTTTATCGATTACAGTTTAATATAACTCAACATTAAAAGCAATAAATTTTTCATTTGATTTGGGTGGGATTTTTTATTAGCATTTCGCATATATATACAACGGCAAAATTTAATTTGCGCATTAAATTCAAGACTCTCTTTTTTATTTAAAAAAAGCAAATAATACACATCGCGGCGCAGACGAAAAAATGCAATTTTTACAATTTAATTTTTTTATTGAAAATTCACATTAGTTCACATCAAAATACATTTTAAAATTAAAATTATTTAGCGGCGGCGAGTTAGTGTTGCGCGTATATTGTTCCCTGAATTTTTATTGATTTAAAATACAGTTCAAAAGTTTATTCGCCGAATTCCACCAGAAAAACCGTTTCATTTCAACCGCCGCTGTTTGTCCTTTCAACTGCGCCTCTTTGTAATTAGAAAAAACTTTCCGCATTGTTTTACGCAATTCATTTTTATCCGGCGTTTTCCAATTTCCTTTCAATCCTGCGTATTGCTTATCCTTATTTATCGTAGCGGTTTCAAGATTATTCAATAAATAACAATTTTTTTCATTGACATATTCGGTAACGACCGAATAATTCGCGGCTATACAGGGCATTCCGGTTGTCATACATTCCAATAAACGTAAACCGCTCGCTTCAGATTTAAAAGGAAATATTCCGCAGTGCATATCATTGTAAATTCTCGCTAACTGAAAAAAACTTTGAGCCGGATTGACTAAAAAAACCGTCGAGTTTTCCGGCTGTTCTTTCGTATAAATTTTATGTTTGTTGGATAACGAGCCAAGCGCTTCAGGCAAAAAACTTCCGGTTAAAAACGGATTATGCCACATACAATACAACTCGACGTTTTCTTCCGGCGAAAATTCTTCGCAAAACGCTTCCAAAGCCATTTTCTGATTTTTCCTCGAATCCCATTTTCCTATTGAAAAAAATTTGAATTTGTTTTTTCTTGAAAATTCCAAATTCTGTTGTTTTCTCGGTTTAAAAATCGAAAGATTAACTCCCGGCTGAATTGCTGAAACTCTTTGCAAATCGTGTTTCTTCAATATTTCCGCCTGCCATTTTGAAGGAACGCAAATCAGATCCAACTGTTTTAACTGATTTATCCAGGATTTCTCAAGCTCGTCGCTGAAAAAAAACGTGAATCCGATTTTTTTTTTGCCGGTAAATCTAAACATTTGATTTCCATTGGAAAACATTATTCCGGCGTTGTCTAATTTAATTGTTTCAAGTCTTGCAAGCATTTTTTGAATATCGTCGTATTCGGATTTTTCTACGCCTGTCAGTCTATGAAATGACGGAGCCAGACAAACTTCAATATGCTTGTTTAATTCAAGCGAGAGGTTCTTTCCGTAAACTCCGTAAGAAAAATTGCTGATTTCGGTAAATATATTTATTTGCAATTTGATTCTCCTATTTAACAGTTTAGCAAAGCGGCTGAATACCAACAAAACGTCTTCGAAATTTTTCTATCAGATTTTCAAGGTTTTAATGAATTTTATCTAAAAAAATTATTTCTGTCAATAAGAATAAAATTTGTATAAATTATTAAACTTGACAGAGAACGATATTTATTATAAATATTATCATAATACTTAATAAAATTATTTCTGAATAAAAATGCCAAAAATAATTAGAAACGTTATTGTAACGCTTTTCATTTTCTTTTTACTGGTCGATTTAAACGCTTTTTGCGATACTCCTCCTTTAAAAACGTTAATTATTA
Source organism: bacterium (assembly GCA_036733285.1). Classification (GTDB taxonomy): domain Bacteria; phylum JAGOBX01; class JAGOBX01; order JAGOBX01; family JAGOBX01; genus JAGOBX01. The sequence goes on along the minus strand of DAINAU010000223.1, from coordinate 2,556 downwards.
CTCACTATACCGATTATTTCCCTTATTCTTTTATTGACGAAAATAATGAACCGAAAGGATATTTGATAGATTACTGGAAGTTATGGGCGAAAAAAAATAATGTCTCAGTTAACTTTGTTCTTACGTCAAGAAAAGAGAGCGTTGAACTGATTAAAAACGGTTATACTCACATCCACGCCGGCATTGTGTCGGAACCGGAATTTGAAGAGTATTTGTTTTTTTCCAAACCGATACTGGAAATTAAAACGGGTTTTTTCGCTTTGAAAAAATCTAATATTAACGCTTTTGACGAATTGCCCGATTCAAGCGTTATCGGCGTAATTAACGGCTGTTTCAGCGAAAAATTCTTAAAAAATTATTATCCGGGTTTAATAATAAAACAATGCGATAATTTATCCTGTTTAATAAATGATTGTATTGATAATAAAATCTCCGGATTTATATTCGATTATAACGACATAAACGAAATTGAAATTTTAAATCCAAAAATTAAAGAATTCGCCCTGATTGAAACTTTGTATATAAGCAAACTCAGAGCCGGCGTAAATAAACTCAATTCCAGATTATTCGATTTTGTCAAAGACGGTTTGAAAAAAATCAATAAGGATGAATTGTCTTCCATTGATTATGAATGGCTCCATATTCAAACTAAAACCGTGAATAAAGAATTATGGAAAAAAATGTTATACCTATCCCTCTCTTTACTTTTGCTTTTTTTAATTATTCATATTTTTATTTTAAAACATCAGGTTAATAAAAAAACCGAACAGATAAAAAAAACTTTGGAATCAGTGAACGCGGAAGTTGAAAAAAGAACTTCAGAATTAGCCGAAGCTAATATTAAACTGGAAATTGAAATTAAAAAACATATTCAAATTGAAAACGAATTAAAATCTTCGAAAGAAAAAATAACTGAACAGTCGGCGTATCTTGAACAATCAAATATAACTCTTCAAAAAGTTATTAATGAAGCCCAGGAAAAAAAGAAACAAACCGAACAAGCTATTATTGAAAATATAAATCAAACCATTTTACCAATACTTAAAAAAATCGAATCCCATAATGATAATAGTATTAAGATTTATTCTAAAATTGTTCAAGAAAATTTATATAATATTTTTTCTTCTTTTGGAATAAAAATCAAACAAATGAATTATGAATTGTCTTCAAGAGAAATTGAGATTTGTAATTTGATTAAAAATGGTCTTATCAATAAAGAAATCGCCGAATTGTTGAATATATCTTATAGGTCGGTAGAAAAACATCGGGAAAATATACGGAAAAAACTTAACCTTACAAATCAAAACATTGATATCAAACAATATCTGGATACGATGTTTTAGCGGAATTATTTTTTTGATGTTTTTTAACATATTGATAATAAAAACGTTTTGTCCTTTTTATACGCGTATTTTATATACGCGTTTTTTACGCGTTGACAAGATTGGATTAATTATGTATATTATAATTGTAAAGGCGGGAAATAGCGATGTATAAATTTTTTATTTTATTAATTATAAATATTATTTTTTTTAGCGGCGGAAGTTTTGGTTCGGAAACCAAATCCGTTTTATCATTAACTGCAATCAGTTCTTCTAAAGCTGTTTTACAATGGTCTGTTACCGGTGATTCGCCCTGCGCATTTTATTACGGAACAAACCCCTGGGATTTGGAGAATAAAATTTCCATATCCGATGATAAAAACGAGCATCAAGTTATTTTAACAAAACTTAAATCAAACAGCCGGTATTTTTGTCAGGTTTATTATTTCGACGCTTCATCAAAAACGACAAAAAAAATACCTCCGACGCCTCTGCAAATAAAAACGTTGCAGCGCGATTCTGACAGAAACGGCATTTCAATTATTTTTTCTGAAATACTAACACAATCCGATTCAAATGTTTTAGTTAAATTGATATTATCCGAACCCTGTATCGCAGACATTAAATACGGGGTTGAGAAAAGAAATTTGAAAAATCTCAAAAAATCGGTTTTTTTTAATACGACTCATTATATTTTTCTTGATGACATTGACGACATAAAAAAAACATTTTTTTCAGTAACAGTTGAAAATATTCTTGGTCAAACCTCAAAATTTAGAGAACCGAAAAACCTGAATATTTCCGAAAATTTTAATCCGAACGAAATCCCCGAAGAATATAAAAATATTTTTATAAAATCCGGTAAAATTGACGACGCCCAAAAGGAAAGAGGCGTTCGTTCAAGAACTCAACGCTCCAGAACAAGGACAAGAACAAAAAACTAATAAGCCCGAAAACTGCATAAAGATTTTGAACAATTGTTCAGACAGCAAAGAATACTTGTTTCAGACAATTTTTCAAAATCTTAAAAACATACCGAAAAGTTTTCGGGTTTTTAGAAGTTTTAATAAGCATACATCTATGTTTTGAAAAACTTCACTTAACATTTAATGCGCTATCCGGGATAAGTCAGAAATGCAGCGAAATTCTCTGAATTGCGCTTTTATACTACGTTATTGATAAATAATAAATTCACATAACCAGAAGTCAAATCAGCTAAGTCATTAAAAATAAA
>DAINAU010000222.1:0-6147 GCA_036733285.1 bacterium | reverse complement strand
AAAGCGAAGCTAACAGTGTTTGGACAAAGATTAGCGGCGGAGGAATTTTTTTTTAACCACCTGTCTGCGTCGCAACGCGACAGGCAGGCGGATATAACTGATTGAACGAATGAGAGAAAAAAATTATAAATTATGAATTGAAGAGAAACATAGAAACAAATGATATAATTTTTATAGAAAAAAATAGGTTCGCATTAGTTACTTCAGTTCCCTATGAAAAAAATATTAAACAGAAGATATGGATGACCCCCGGTAATTTTTTACTGGGACTTTAACCCTATAAATGATATACTATAAAGTATAACTATTTATTTTAAGGAGGTCACCCAATGACAAAGAGTATACTATGTTGGCGTAGATGTCGACGATAAAAATTTCCACGGGGCAGGTTTGTGTTTAGAAACGGGAGAATTGTTTGAATTCAAATCAAAATCGACTTTTGGAAGTTTGATGGAAAATTTTAGAAAACTCGAAAAAAAAGGATTTGAATTGAAAGTGTGTTATGAGGCAAGTTATATAGGTTATAATTTATGTAGAAATTTAATTAAAAATAATATTACGTGTGAAATTGTTGCGCCGTCATTAATACCGGAACAGCCCGGCAAACGAATTAAAACGGATCGATTAGACAGTAAAAAGTTAGCGGAGTATTATGCTAAAGGATTATTAACTCCTATATATATTCCAAATGAAAAGGATGAAAAAATAAGGGATTTAATACGAACGAGAAACTTTATGATAAAACAATGGAAAGAAAAGGCGCCATGCAGAAAAGGCGCCTTGCAGAAAAGGCGCCACAGAAAAGGCGCCAGGTTGACGCATTTACGCATTTTTCAAAAGGAGAAATTTTAAATGGTAAGACCAAGACGAATACAAGTAAAAAATGGATATTATCATTTGTTCAATAGATTTGTAAATGGCGAGAAATATTTTCGGGAAGATTCTGATGTTATACAGTTTTTATCAATGTTTAAAAAATATGCTGCAAAATTTGAAATCAAACTAATATTGTATTGTATAATGCATAATCATTTTCATATATTATTAAAATTGGGAAATGGAGATCTTTCGAATTTTCTTGAAATATTCGGCACTAATTTTGCAAGATGGATGAATAAAAAATATAATAGGAAAGGACATTTATGGCAGGAAAGACATAAAACAAAACTCATTGATAAAGAAAAATATTTAAAACAAGTAGCTCTATATATTTTAAATAATCCGAAAAGAGCTGGATTAACCAATTTTTGTGAATTATACAAATGGAGTTCTGCAGCTGAAATTTACAATAATATAAATGGCTTTTCAGAACCGTCGGATATTTTAGAATATTATTCTGATACAGCTGATTTTTTGTTGGCATTGAATTCTTATCAAATGAAAGATTCAGATATCGAATTGTATTCAGGACAGTTTCTTATGGATGAAATTAATAAAAACAGAATATTACAAACTATTGATAGAAGAAGGAAAAAAACTGATTTTAATTTTGAAAAAAGAAAAGATAAATTGAAAGATAAAAATATTAAAAACTGGCAAGCTTCTTTAGAAAAATTAAAAAAAAAGTTAAATGATACTAAAGAAAATCAATTAAAATATCGAATCAAGTCGGAACATTTAGAATGGTATTTTTTAAATAATAAATGCGGGAAAAGCTATGAATTTATTAGAATTTTATATGGATTACCGAGGCATACAACTGTTAGCTCGGCAATAAGTAGAATAACTCATTGTCAAAATAAGAAAAATGCTGTGGAAAATATTTTAATTAATTATTTGTGATTAAAAGGAGAGATTTGCGTAAATGCGTCAACCAGGCACTATCGCTACTATCGCTATTGTCGTAAAAAAATATCTTGCGCTCATTTTAATATGGTTTTTTGTGATTTTCAATGTGAAAACGTCGGCGGTTTCTATATTCAGCGCATCTGAAGACACTGTTTATTTGACAAATATTGCGGATACATCAAATATATCCATAAAAATGAATACTTCTGGCGAAACAATTATTTCATTTCAGTTTGATATTATTTTTGATAGTCAGTATATTGAAATTGATACAAATTTTGTCAATGCGGGCGTATTTTTAACAAATCAAACTGATTCGTATTCATTGGAATTCAGAAATGGAGAAGACGGTTGCTCTGTGACCGTAGTTGGAGGCAGATATTCCGCTGATACGTTAGGAGTGAATACGCCAGACATTGAACTAATAACTAATCTATTAGTTCGAAAAAAAACTGTAAACGCTTTTGAGACAAATATATATTTTTCAAATATAATTTTATACACTGATACAGGATTTGAGTTATCAGGCGCTTCAAGCGTTTTAATACCTGTTTTACATTATCTTGGGCCAAAATGGTATGTCAATGATACTTCTTTGACGTCGGATGTTTATACAAGCGGATATGGCAGCGATACGAATGGTTATGGAAGTTTAGACAGACCGTTCCGGACAATAACTAAAGCTCTTTCTTTCGTTAAGTCGGGGGATACGGTTTTTATTGATGTTGGGACATATTCTGAAAAAGTAATGATTGAAGTTAATAATATTTCGCTTATAGGCGCGGATTCAATGGGAACGCTTTTTGTGAATACAAACGATTCAACATTTGTAGGCGAATATGCGATAATCGATACTAACAATAATATATATATTTCAAATATTGGTTTCAAAAAATATTATTATGCAATTAATTTAACGGATAGCAGCGCTCATTCCACAATTTCAAATTGTTATTTTTCTGAAAATAGGATTGCGATTAATTTGGCGACTGGCGCGAATAATAATATTATTGAAAATTGTTATATTATCAGAAATAGAGATGGTATTTATTTAAATGCTTCAGATACAAATATAATACAAAATAATATTATTATTCAAAATGACGATGATGGTATAGAATTATTAAATTCTGATTCAAATATTATTTCTGGAAATATTTGTTCTGAAAATGATTTTGCCGGAAGTAACGTAGACGGCGTTGGTATTTATATTGCCACAGCTTCAAAATATAATTTGGTTAAAGAAAATGTTTGCGATACAAACGACCGCGGAATATTTTTAAATGGAACTGGAACGGATTTTAATATTATTGACAGCAATGTAATAAGAAATAGTAATGATAAAGATTTATCGGCTAATGCCTGCGGTATAGAAATTAGCGATGGTTCGTATAATATAATCAGAAATAATAATATTTCTGGTTCTGGAAATAATGGCAGCGGTATTTATGAATATTGGAACAGCAACGCTCCGACTTTGAATGAAATTTCAAATAATACGGTTTTTAATAATACATGGCACGGAATTTATACTACAAACAGTTTAAAAACAAAAATTGAATTTAATAATGTTTTTAATAACGGATTAATTGGAATTTATGTTTATACCACGGATACCGCTGTAGTGAATAATAATTTAACTGATTCTAATAATTCAGGAATAAGAATAAGAAATGCTAAAGATGCTAAAATTAAATTGAACACAATAAAAAATAACACTTTTGGTTTACAAATTACAGCAACTACCACAATTTTATCGCTTGAAAAAAATAATATTTTGAATACTGATACAGCGGTATTCAATGAAGCAGCAATGACTTTGAACTTGGAAAAATTTTATTTCGGCAGTTCAGATTCGACTTATATAAATAGCGTGATTTACGGCGGCGGCGTGGTTTCTTATACTCCGTTTAGAACGAGTGAGATAGATACAACAGTAGGAGCGGACACAGTTGCGCCTGCGGCGCCGAGTTTTGTAAGCGCTGATACGAGCGTGTTTGGGCAGATAACTATTGAGTGGACTAAACCGACTTTAGATGAAGATGGAAATATGCTGGGTGTTGGCGATAGTCATTTGGCGGGGTATAGATTGTATAGAGTGAATAGTGCAGAGTGCAGAGTCGGGGGAGATACGGACGACTGGGAACAATTTTTAATTTTTTCCACGAATCTAACGAATGACACGAATTTTATAGATACGGATATAATTCAAGGAGAAACATATTATTATAGAGTTGTCGATTATGATTCTCATATTACCGACGGCAAACAATTTTATAACAGAAGCTGGTATTCAAATAGTTATGAAGTTAAATCAGCGTCTTACTCCGGACCGGTTTGGTATGTCAATGATACTTCGGCGGCAAATGATACGTTTTGTTCAGGATTGGGAAGCGATACTAACGGCGACGGTTCTTTTTCAAAACCATTCAGAACAATTTCAAAAGCAATGTCGATGATAAAGTCTGGAGAAACAATTTATGTCGATGCTGGAACGTATTCCGAGACTGTAGCGATAGACACAGATAATATTTCAATAATAGGAGCGGATTCTGAAACAACTACATTTAATTTAAATGACACATTAATTCCAAGTATAAAAGCAATTTACGCAATTAACAAATCTGGTTTAATTTTGAAAAATATTCAGATTAAAAATTATTATTATGGTATTGAATTTAATAATGTTGATAATTCTATAATTGAAAATGTGGATGTAAATCATTGCGGCAGTTATGGTTTTTATATAGCTAATTCATCCGATACAAATACTTTATTTAATAATATTTCATCATACAATAATGACAAAGGTTTTTATTTTTCAGGCGGTTCAAATAGTAATTTAATCAAAAATAACAAAAGTTTATATAACACCGGAAATAATTTCGATTTTAACAATTCCAATAATAATACGATATTGAATAATACGGTTTCTAACGGTTCGGCAAATGGTTTTCATATCCAATTATCCAACAATAATACTTTTATTGAAAATAAAAGTATAAATAATATTCTTGATGGTTTTACGTTAATGATTTCCTGTAATTATAATTTATTTAAGAATAATTTGAGTTATAATAATATGAATGGCTTTTTAATAAACGACGGAAATTTCGGAGTTTGCGATAACAACATATTTTTTCAAAATACTGTTGATTCGAATGCGGATAAGGGTTTTTCCATTCTCGATGGCGGAATGCCTTCGTCTAATTGTGTTTTTCAGAAGAATATATGGGCATCTTCGGGAAATGGAACGGATTATGCCTTTTACAATGAAACCCCGAATTATTTTGATTTCAGATATAATTATTTTTTTACAACGGATTCAGCGGTAATAGCAAACAAAATATCCGGGAATGCAAATTGGGCTCCGTTCAGGTTAACTCCAATCGATACTTCGATTGGAGTAGATACTGTCGCGCCTGCATCGCCGAGTTTTATAAGCGCTGATACAAGTGTGTTTGGGCAGATAAGAATAGAGTGGAATAAACCGACGCTTGATGAAGATGGAAATTTGCTGAGTGCGAGTGATACGGATTTGGCGGGATACAGGTTATACAGAGCGCAGAGTATAGAGTGCAGAATTGGCGGAGATACGGACGACTGGGAGCAGTTTTTAATTTTAACCACTGAGAACACAGGGGACACCGAGTTTATTGATACGGATATTATTGCTGGAGAAACTTATTATTATAAAATTGTCGCTTATGATTCTCATATTACTGATGGAAAAATATTTTATAACAGAAGCTGGTATTCAAATAGTTATGAAATAAAATCGGCTCCTGTTGATAACGGAAGCGTAATTATATTTGTAAGCGATATGGGAAACGGGGATAATCCGCTTTCAGGCGATACTAAAACAGCTTTTCCAACAATACAATCGGCGATAAATACAACTGATACAGGAAATGGATTTGATACGGTAGTGGTTTTTTCTTCAATATTAACTGATTCATATTTTGAAAATGTAGTTATGAAAACAGGGTTGACTTTAATTTCGGCTAAAGAATATTTTGGCGTTGATACGGGCGGCGGCGGAGATATTTATCCGACAATAGGCAGTTCTTCAGGAATGGGCGTAACAATGAAAAATGAATCGAAAATAATCGGTTTTAAATTAAACGGAACCGCATCAAGCGGAAGCCACAGGGGTTTGTATCTGATAACTACTAATGACGCATTTATGAGTAATATCAGCGTTTATAATTATGAAGACGGAATATATTTAATGAGTTCTGACTGTAATATTTTTCAAAACTGTATTTCTTACGGCAATGGCGGTTCAGGGATTAATTTTTGGGGCGGGTCCGATACGAATATAGTAAAAAACTGTGTTTTTACAAATAACGCAATCAG
>DAINAU010000221.1:0-6157 GCA_036733285.1 bacterium | reverse complement strand
ATACCGTCTCGTATTCCGGTATCTCGACATTTTCGCCGAACTGGAACGTTACCGCCGGTCTAAGTATATCCTCGCGTATTGTCTCGTTAAGTTCTTTTGCGTCTGATTCGATTATTTCTTCTTTTACTTCCCTGTGCGTTTCGCTCGCGGAATACGCGCCGCCCGTATCGCCGATTTCTTTTGTCAGCGTAGAACCGATTATCGCTTTGCTTATTTCCTGATTACAGAACGCCGACAGTCTGTCGTATATGTCTCCGCTTGAGCGTTTGTCGCTTTCCTTAATTTCTATGTCGCATTCCGCAGGTATTAGAGCCGACGCGTCAACCCCTAACTGTCTTAACGCGATTTCTAACACTTTTTTTTCTTCGTCGCCTGAATTTTTATCGTATTTCGCTACGCGCAGCGGCATCCCGTATATCTCCGCAAATGTCGCCCAATCCTTTATTGCAAAATTCTTGAATAAAAAAAACCACGAACATAAACGCAGCAGCGAACCGCGCGACGGATGTCCGCTTTTGCATTGCGATTTATGCAATACGAATTTATTGGGTTCAAGCGGTATCCCGAATACGGGAGCGCTTTCGGTTATTAGTCTGATTTCGGTTAAATTATCGTTAAACGCTATTTTTTTCGGCATTATATAATCTATTGAACCGATTTTTAATATTTCGCCCGGCTGCCACATTATTTCCTGAAGCGATAAACCCTTGCCTACAGCGTCGGATATATTATATACAATCTCGCGCCAGCGTTTAATTCCTTTTATCAATTCATTGCAATAATCCGCGACTTTTATATCAAAAGGATTTTCGCTCGCGGGTTTTATTTTCCATTTCTTGTTTTTAACCGCGTCTTTTCTGTCGTTCAAGCAGCTTACTATATGCAAATCCTTCTCTTCGATTTCTTCGAATAATTCCATCTGCCTGCTTATATCTCCGCTCTCCGCTTCTCTTAAAAGCGACGCGAGTTTTTCCGGCGTTAATCCGCCGCTTGGATGCGAACTCCATATATCGCGGTTCGTTACTATCGACACGCGGTTCGTATTTATGCTTTTTCCGCCCGTCGTTTTTGCCGCGAATGTTTTTTTGGGTTTTAAAGGTTTATCTTTTTTCATAATTCTTATTTTTTTACCAGCTTCCCTTCTCAAATTTCAGCCGCCGGCTCTCCACGCTTTTATATTCAAATTTGTTGTTACCGCGCTCCTGCAAGCTCCGTATAACCATTTCAAGCGCGTCCGGGCCGTCGTCGTTTATTCCCTCGTCAAGCAAATCAAGTATCTGCTCGATAAGCAAATCCTGGTCGCTGTCGCCTTTGATAAAATATATTTTGCCCATCTCCAGTAGCGGCGACAGAGTATCGAGTATTCTTGTGAGTTTATCCGTCGAATGTTTTTCTATGCCCTTTATCGGCAGACGGCGCAGTCTATGTTTCTGCGCGTATAATTCAAAAATATCTTCTAAATATATCTGCCCTCCTATCGTCTCAAGCAAATATTTTTTCGACTTATATCTTTCGTCAATATCGTATGTCGCTTTTATCATTGATTGCGTTGTCGCGTGTTTTATCCAAGCATTCATAACCACATATATTCCAAGCTTGCGCTCCTTGCCTACTGTTATTATCGCCTTATAATCGTTATGTTCGCCCGCTTTATGACTCGGGTCTGTCGCCGTCTCAATATATAAATCAAGTTTTTGAACTTCGCTTATATGCATATACCTTATCCATTCCTCGCGGATTCCCTGCTCTTCGTCGCGCGGATTGTTCATATATTCTTTTGCAAATGCGCGGCTTCCTATATTTCGTTTGATTTTTTCAAGTTTTTCAAGCGGATAAACTTCCGGCCAAAGCGATTGTCCGTTCTCTATCGCCTGAAACCTGCGTCTGTTCCAGCTTTTAAATTCGTCGCCGTCAAGTATCGTTGCCAATACCGATTTTTTACCAAGTATCGTGCCTATCATCAGCAGCGTTCCGTCCATACCGCCGCCCGCTATACTCGGCATTACCGCCTGCAGCAGCCAGTCAAGCTGGCGTTTGACAAATTTGCGGTTGCGCACATTTATATCATTTTCCAAATCGTCTATAGCAACTAAATCAGGTCTGTAATTTTTATATTTAAAGCCGCGTCCGCTTGGCCCCAGCGCTTTTATCGCGCAATCCGTTTTCAGCGCTATCATATCCTTTGACCAAAAATTATCGTCGCGCAAATCGCCGTAATCATATTTGATACGCGGGTTCTCTTCTATCTCAAGCATTATGCACTCAAGCTGCAGTTCGCTTAAATCCTTAATTCCCGAATACAGGTTTATAAAATGCCTTAATCCGTTTACGCCCTGATGTATTATATATCCGAAAAATATCGTTGATTTCGCAAATCCGCGCGGCGCCGCAAGCGCTCCGGGTATTCCTCTGCATTCAAGATATTCGACTTCGGTTCTATACAGTTCGCTGAACGCGCCATGGAAATAATGCGGCAGATATTCCTTGAAAAAATAAAAATGGTCTGTCCGCGCCCGCGCAATACGCGCCTTCTGTTTTTCCGGCGTGTCATTTTCAAACGGCGTGGTAAGGCGGCTCATCCGGTTTCTGATGTCTATCAGCAGTTGAGCGCGTTCCGTTTTATTTAAAATTTTAAAATGATGGTCTGCAAATAAATTCATTTTCTTATCTGTTATTCTTTAAAAATTCTTTAATGCTGTCAGCTTCAGTTTTGAGTTCTTTCAGTTCCTGAAGCGCGATTTCTGCGGCAGGCATGTCAATCGATTCTATTCCGCTCTCGTCCATATATACCGCCATTGTTATCGCTTTGCTCAAATTTATCGCTTTTATATTCAGCAATTCAAGCCGCTCTTCGCGTTTATTTATTATGGTTTCTTTTATATCCGAATCGGTAATTTTCATTTAACTCCCCCTAAAAATTGCTCGATATATTCCAACACTCTTGTTTTAAAAACAGCGTCTTTATCCTGGCATATCAGTTTTGTGAAATCGCCCATTACTATCATTCGCGCGCTGTCCGCGTCAACCTGTCCTTTTATATCTTTCCGCGCTTTGTTTAACTTGACAAGCCCGTCAATTAATCCCGCTTTTTCTTCCGGCGCCGCGTCTTTAAGCCGTTTTAATAATTCTTTAATTTCATTTTCTATGACATTCTGCAGTTCCGGCGTCGACCCGCGCAGTTTTTCGCGCGCCGCATCCCAGCCATATTGATTTTTCCAGCGCGATAATGTGCTTATATGTAATCCCGTTTTTTTACTTATCGCTTCAAGCGTCATTTCGTTTTTGACATAATATTCAAAACATACCGTTCCATATTCGGCGTATTTGTTTTTTTTCATTATCCTAATATCCTTACTATTGCGTTAAATGCTTTCTGCAAAAGCGGCTGGATAAAACTCCAGATTATCACTACTACCGCTAACGCGCCCGCTAATTGCAGTTTTAAATTTTTGAAATTTTGAACGTCTTTCTGCAGCGGACAAAATTCATCGTCTTTAAATTTATTAAACGCGCTCTTATCAAGTTTTTCTTTTTCAGTCGCCGCTATGCGCATATCTATTTTATCAACTTTATTTTTCAACGCTTCCATATCGCGCCCTGTCTCGCGTTTAAAATATTTCAACATCATATTATTCTGATTTAACAGCGATTCGATTTTTTTCAAATCGTCCGGCAGCGATTTGAGATTTTCTTTGATTATAGTTTCTATTATCGTTATGCGCCGTTCCTGCGAACATTGTGCAACTTGATTTTCGTTTTCTGTTTTATTTTCTGTTGTCATATCTGTTTTAATCTTTCAGTTTTTTAATAATCTCTTTGATATTTTCTTGTTTCGCATAATCCGTATGATTCCAGTCCGTTTTTATATTTTTGATTTTTTTCGCGTAAGCTATCAATCTGCCGTCCGTCCCTCTCCATTCCGTCTGTAAGCCCAAACGTCCGCTTAACCCGTATCCCTTGAACAATCCCGCCGCTAAGACTACCTTATCGCTCGACCCCGTAAAATTTATAACGTTTGCCGCTCTCGGCAAATATATCGATGTATTTTGAGGCAATACGCCTCCCAGCATAACTAATTTTTCCAAATATAAATTTGTGAATTTTCGAACCGCGTTGCATATTAAAAATGTCCCCCAGCTATGAGCTATAATATTCAACTTTTTAAGATTCGGATATTTTAAATACTGCGTTTTAATATAATAATACAACGCGTCGCTATACGCTTCCTTAAATGATTTTATCAGCGCGCATACAACCGGAAATCTGTAATATCTATGCACTTTGACTCTGCAGGTTTCAAATGGGAAATCATCCGATTCATACATCGCGCCGCGCAGAGCTTCCATTCCCAAAGCATTGCTCTCTACGCCGTGAACCAGTATCCATATTTCGTTAACTTTATTTCTCGCTTCTATTTTTATTGCGTCCATTTTATTTTATTTTTTATATTAATTTATAAAACCTGCGCCGCGAATAATTCGCTGCGCAGGCGGGAAAAAAATTATGATGCGGAGCGATTATTACGGCTGAAATATTCAGTTGCTTACTCAAGCGTTCCGCCGTTCGCCCCTTTTTAACTTATTCGTCAATGTCTTACATTATTATATACATTCAATCCCTGTATTAATAATTTTACGACATTATCCATTGTTGCCGCGCCTGAATCCCAGCTTAAATCCGCGTTAAAGACCGTCATTGCCGCTTGATCAAATTCAGTCAATTCTTTATTCGCCTTGATTAATGCTTCCGTCAATGCCGGATTTTTTTCCTGCAAATCCAGCCATATCTCAGTCTTACCCCGCGTATCAATTGCAACGCCGCTTTCATTTTTCGTTTCGGAACCATATACCGCCGCTTTCAACGCGATATACTGCGGGCGCAGTTGAAAATATTTTTCTTTCGCGGCATTTAAATTTTTATTCCAAGCCGCGCAGCCCGCCAATCCCAAAACCGTTACGCAAACCAAAATCAATAAAAAAACTTTCTTAAACATTTATTTAAACCTCCTAAAAAATTATTTTATTTTTTGATGCCTACCTATAAAACCATACCGCTTCCCTTGCGATTTCTTTTCCTTCCGGCAAATATTTTTTCTGCATATACTCAAGTCCCCACAAATCAAAATGAAATTTCAAACTTTTTTCGCGGTTAACGCTGAATCCAAATCTTGTTACGCCTTCAAGCGGCAGATGTATCAGCATTCTTGAGAGTTCGCTTAAATCGTTTATTATTATGTCAGGCGCAAGTCCGTATAAATGCCCGCTATATTGCGTATAATGTTTCTGCCAGTCCGCTCCGTATTGTTCTTTATAAATATTTTGATGTCCTTCACGGCAGGATAATACCCGCATAATTTGTATCGGTCTTTTTAGCAATATATCTCTGCATATCATAAAATACTCAAGCGTCAGCATTACATTTTCTTTGTATTTTTCATACAATCCGAACGCCTCGTCAATACGTCCCGTTTCAATGCAATGCTTGCAGAGTATTTCTCCGAATATAACTTTCTTGCCGTATTTATTCGATACCGGACTTTGTAATAATTCTGATTTTTCCATTTAAAAACCGCCTTTCTTATCTGTTTTGATTATATCAAAACATCGCGGTTCTTGCGCAGGACATTTCGGTTTTTGTAATGGTTGCGGAATTTGTAAGTATTTTGAACTTTTGAAAATTCAAAATGTCTTTCAATAATATTTTATTTGCGGGATTTTCGTCTCTGCGGCTAAATCCGGTTCGAATAATAATTTTAGCGTTTGATTTTTATCCAGATATTCGCGCAGCGATTCCATATTAATACGCCTGTTTGCTCTTATATATTCTGCTGCGATTTTTTGATTTATTACAATATTTCTGAGATGCGTTTCGCTGACTTTAATACTTTTGGCAACGCTATTGGTATTGACCCAAAATCCCTTATAGCATTTGCATCCAAACACTCTCTCAAATATATCTTTATTAAACGCTATATCTCTATTCTCGCTATAATATTTGTCAACCTGAACATCTTTTAGAAATGCGAGTAAATCCGTTTTTGTTATTATATATCTTTTCTCTCCGATTTTTATCGCGTTGAGCGCCGCGCTGTATATATCTCTATAAATACTGCTTTCAGACACGGTCAGCAAATCCGCCGCTTCCTCCACAGTCAATA
>DAINAU010000220.1:0-6158 GCA_036733285.1 bacterium | reverse complement strand
AAAGGATTATGAGCAAATTATACGGTTATCCTTTTCCGATGAAATTCGGCTTAGGATTCAACTTATAAAATGAATGCGATAAATGAAATTATAAATGTTTCGGAATTATATTTTAAATACGATTCAAATCAAAATTATTCGCTTGAAAACATTAATTTCAAACTGAACGCAAATGAAATCCTTGTTATACTCGGCCAAAGCGGCTGCGGAAAAACCACTTTATTTAAAAATCTCCTCGCGCTTGAAAAGCCGGAACGCGGCGCCATTGTAATCGACGGTTCTGTTATTGATTCCGGAAAGAAAAATTTGGTTAATAATTATTATAGGAAAATCGGCGTTTTATTCCAATCCGGCGCTCTTATTAATTCGCTCAACATTTTTGAAAATCTGAAATTGCCCCTTGATGAAATGACTAATCTTGACGATGATTTGAAAAAAATCATTATAAAGTTAAAACTTAATTGGGTCGGTCTCGAAAATATTGAAAGTTCTATGCCTTCGGAATTATCCGGAGGTATGAAAAAACGCGCCGCGCTTGCAAGAGCTATTATGCTTGACCCTAAAATTCTTTATTTCGACGAACCTCATTCCGGCCTTGACCCGCTTATTACTAACGATATTAATAATTTGATTTTTCGAATACGCGAAGCTTTTAAAATAACGCTTGTAGTAATAACCCACGATATTAACAGCGCGCTTTTTTTAGCCGATAAAATTCTTATGTTGAACAAAGGAAAACCTCATTTTTTTGGAACTAAAACCGAATTTGAAAAACTTATTCAAACCGATTCGTATATAAAAGAATTTGTTACGATTTCGATTTCAAAATTATCGTTAAAAAATGTTAATTGAAAATTATGCATAATTTTGAGATAACGGATTCTAAAACTGGAATGCCGGTTTTCAAACCGCTTATAACGCCTAAACAAAGAATTATTATTCACAGTTTATACGACCCGCAGCGCGAAGCCGACAGAGTTATCGGACAATATGATTTTTCCGGAAAAGAGATTATTTTCTTGTTCGGTCTCGGTCTCGGCTATCATTTGAAATCGCTTATCGCGGCTGCCGGCGGGAAACCCAAAATAATAGTTGTCGAAAGATTCGATAAAATATTCGATTTTTTCAAAATAAATAAATCCCGTCTGAATATAAACGACGCAAACGTGGATTATCTCGTTAATCCCGACAAATCTCAAATAATATTTTCCGCTTCAAAATTTATTACATTCAGAAATTTTTACAAAATTAAATATATAACAATTCCCAGTCTTATAAAACTCGACGAACAATATTATAAATCAGCCATTTTAGACGCTTACGATTTTATAAAATTTACAATCGCCAACCTATCGACCGCGTCAAATTTTGGTTATGAATGGAATGTAAATTATTTAAAAAATCTAAAGCGTCTGAGCGAATCGTATGATATTAAAAGTTTAAAAAAATTCTGCAAAAACAAACCGGCTGTCATAGCTTCCGCAGGACCGTCTCTTTCTCGAAACCTTGATTTACTCAAAGAATTTCAGGATTATTTCTACATTCTCTGCGCGGACACCGCTTACAGCGCTTTATTAAAAAAAAATATTTATCCCGATTTTATCGGAGCCGCTGATTCGCAGTATGAAAATTTTAAATTAGTTAAAGGATTGGGTTCCTCAAAAGTCGGAGTTATTTGTCCGCCTATTGTCAATCATAATATTTTATCGGAGTTCGATTCCTCAAAAAAATTTTTTTTCGCGTCGGAACTTCCTTTGGATAATTATTTGAAAAGCAAAGGAATCAATTTGACTTTTATCAAATCAGGCGGGTCGGTGGCGACTATCCTGTTTTCGGCGGCGCGGGAAATCGAATTCAATCCGATTATTTTCATAGGACAGGATCTCGCATTTACCGGAAACATTTCTCATTCCGCTTTGACTTCTAAAATCGAGCATAAGTATTCTTCTTTAAGTAAATTTCATTCGATTGAAAATGCATTTTACGCCGAAAATTCAAATCAAATTTTATGCGACGATATTTTTGATAACAACGTAATTACCTCGCAATCTCTTTTAAATTTTAAAAACTGGTTTGAGCTTGAATTTACCGATAAAAAATCAAAATATATTAATTCTACCGGAGCGGGTATTTTAAAAAATAATATTGAAATTGTGCCGTTTGAAGAAGCTATAAAATTATTTTGCAAAAATAAAATTAATAAAACTGATTTGCCCGAGTTCTCGTATTTTCCAAAAAAAATTATCTCTTCAATCATAATGAGTATTAAAAACGAACTATGCGAATTGCTCAAATCCGAAGAAGAAAAAATTCTTCTTAAATTGACAAAATCTGAATTGAACGATATGATTAGTTCTATGATTCAATTCGATTTGTTGAATTTTGAAACCGGAAAATTGTCTCAAAATGAATTGGCTAAAATTTTAAAAAATATTATTACGAAACTTTTGAAAGATATTGATAAGTAAGATTTTTGGGGATTGGGGACTGGTTAGATTGCGCCATACAGCCTCTTTAAAATATGATAAAATATTATAATTATAGGATGATAATGCTCATTATCAATATAGTAATTACTAAACATCAATACCAACTATCCTTACGCTCCGTCCCTATTTTCGCTCTATTTTCGCTGTCCCTATTTTCGCTATTTACGCTTTTACCTATAATTTAATAAACTTACGCTCCGTCCCTAATTACACGCTCCGTCCCTATTTACACTTAATTTAATAAACTTACGCTCCGTCCCTAATTACACTCTATAAATATCAAAGCCGCTGTATCCGTTTGTTTGATATCCAATAGAAAAACCTAATAATCCTAAAATAATTTGCCCGTCTTCGATTAAAAAAACCACTCGAAGCCGCCGCCTCACCCGCTACGCCGCCGCTGATTTTTTGAAGAATTTCTTCGGGTAATTCAATTACATTAGACGCAACCGGTAATACTATATAAATTTTATCTGATTTTTCTTCAAGAACTTCAATCGCTATTGAAGCCGGTATTTCAATATTAAATTCTTTTAAAAGAGCTGATTTTGGATTTGCAATTAATTCTTTTTGAATGCCGAATCATTTTCCGCTTTTTCATTAATCTTTTCCATAAATTTTTGTCTTGAAATCTTTTCCGTTGACATAAATATCCCCCCCTTTTTTCTTTGCTTATTTTATATATTTATGTATCAATTTCAATAAAAAAGTTCTATGATTTTTTTAAAATATTTGTTTTAGAGTTGATGCGTGTAGTATTAATTAATTTAGTTAAAAAAAACGAAAAAGGACAAAAAAGGAGATCGCGCCGAGTCTTTAAACCCAAATACTGCATTAGATGTAAAGTGAATTAGCGATTCCAATTGGAATCGCTTAAGCGGTTTCTTTAAAACCGCCCTTTTCTAAAACATAGATGTATTATTGCGATTTAGATATAAAATCGCAATTTATGTTAAAACTTCTAAAAACCCGAAAACTTTTAAATTTACGGCTTTAGCCGTAAATCATATATTTTTAAGATTTTGAAAAATTGTCTAAAACAAGTATTCTATGCTGTCTGAACAATTTTTCAAAATCCTTATGCAGTTTTCGGGTTAAAATATGATGAAATATTATTGCTCTTTTCGCTAATTTTATCCAAATTAACCAATTTTGTTTTTATCGGCATTAAATTAAAAAAAAATATTTTTTTGATAACAAACAAGTTAAACAAAAATATTTAAAACAGCAAGTAATTTGTTATTTATTTTGAATAGAGTTTGAAACACAAAAATACTGAACAATATTTATTCGAGAATATTATTTTATTCGGGATTTACAAAACATATTATCAAATGGCGAATTCTAATATCATAAAAGAGCTTAAAAAAGTTGGAATTTTTAAAAATATATCTTCTCAATACTCATTAGAAAAGCTTGCTAACATTTCAAAGATAAAATACTTCCCCCCCGACGTAAAAATATTGAATGAAAACGACGAATCCGATTCGTTGTATATATTATTAAACGGAACGGTAAAAATAATAAAAAAGAACATAACGGGCGAAGAATTTGAAATTGAAAAATTTGAAAGCAATGAAACCGAAAACTACTCTTTTAACGAATCCGCGCTTGTTGACAACGGAACAAATTTAGTATCGTTATATTCTATCGCTTATTGCGAATTTTTAATTATTAATAAATACGATTTCAATTCTCTTGCCGAAAAAAATTACGATATTGGTTATAATGCCGCAAAAGAAATAATCAAAGTTTTAACCGGACAAATAAAAAAAATAGAGCATAACATAAAAATTTTAACCAACGCGCTTATCAGCGACATTAGGGAAACGGACAATTTTTTTTAAATTTTTAGTTAAGGAGAAAATTGATGGTCGGTAAAAATACGCAAAAAATAAAAATGAGTTTTAAACAAAAAATTGATTTAATAATTCCATATATCAAAAAAAAGTTGATGGAACAAATTAAATCCGTAGCTTTGATTATTATATATCTTGTATTATTTCAAACTCTTGTTTTAGGAATACCGGTAGCGGAATCAGGATTGATTGCGTCCGGAATTGCAATAGTAGTTATCGGTCTTGCATTTTTTATGGAAGGTTTGTTTTTAGGGCTGATGCCGCTTGGCGAAGTAATAGGAGTCAAACTGCCGCAAAAATCAAAATTGCCTTTGATACTGATTTTTTCTTTTATTCTTGGAGTAGGAGTAACTTTTGCCGAACCGGCTATAGGCGTATTGAAAGCGGCCGGAGCTTTTGTCAAAGCTTGGGACGCGCCTCTTTTGTTTTTATTACTGAATAAGTATTCTAACTATCTCGTCTACGCGGTTGGAATAGGAGTAGGTCTTGCCGTTCTTTCAGGTATGCTTCGGTTCATATACAACCTTTCGTTAAAACCTTTTTTATACGTTGGCGTTATAGTTTTAACCGCCTTAACTATATGGTGCGAATTAGACCCGAATTTAAGATATGTTATCGGATTAGCGTGGGATTGCGGCGGAGTTACTACTGGTCCGGTAACAGTTCCGCTTGTTTTGGCATTAGGCATCGGCATAAGCAGAATAGTCAGTAAAGGCAGTTCCGAATTATCAGGATTTGGAGTTGTTACTCTCGCCTCGCTTTTTCCAATACTAATGGTTCTTTTACTCGGATGCGCTTTTAATAATCAAGTTCCAAAACCATGTTCTGAAAAAGATTTTTTCACTGATTCCGCGATTCGGGAAAAAGCTAAATTTCTTTTTTCTTCAGACGACGAATTTTACGGATACGCGTTGAAAAACGCGTCTGTTGAAAATTTCACGAATTTGCTCGGCGGAAACTCTCAAATGCTTGAATATATTGATAAAATCGCAAAAGACGACAGTCTTCGCAAAACATTTTTTAATTCCGAAGACGTATCGGTTTTTGAAACGTGGTTTGCTGAAAAAGGTTCGCCGGAACAAAAAATTAAAATCTTCGGTTCGCCGGAAAACGCAAGCGCAGCAACTCAAAAATATTTATCTTCAAATGTCAGATTTGTTGACGTCAATGATTTGACAATCCGCAATTTTCTCGCTTCAATTCAGGCGATTATTCCTCTTGTGATATTTTTGATTATAGTTCTAATGCTGATTTTACGGGAAAAACTTCCGCAACCCGACGAGATTGTTCTCGGAATAATATGCGCCGTAATAGGAATGTTTTTATTTAATATAGGCATTGAAATCGGTCTCGCCAAATTAGGCAATCAAGTCGGTTCAAAAGTTCCTTCCTCTTTTAAAAGCATATCATTGCCTGAATCAAGAGCTTTTATAAATAATTTCGACGAATCGGTAATACAAAGCGCAATTAACAACAACGGCGAAAAGGAAAAAGTGTTTTATCTTAAAACAAATAACAGTTATGAACGAGTTCCTTATAAAGACGCGGAATTCGATCCCGCCACAAAAACATATATTTATACGCCGGTAAAAGCTCCTATGTTCGGAGTTGAAAAAAGCGCAAGCGGATTCATTGTTGCGCTTATATTCGCTTTCATTATGGGCTACGGAGCTACGCTTGCAGAACCGGCTTTAAACGCTCTCGGTTTAACTGTCGAAGCTCTTACAGTTGGAGCTTTTAAAAAATCCTTGTTAATGCAAACTGTGGCGATTGGCGTAGGCGCGGGGATTGCAGCCGGTCTCGCTAAAAT
>DAINAU010000219.1:0-6226 GCA_036733285.1 bacterium | reverse complement strand
AAGTATTCTATGCTGTCTGAACAATTTTTCAAAATCCTTATGCGGTTTTCGGGTTTAACGTCTTTCCCATTTTTTATTTTTGTCGGAACCGAGATAAGCTCGCCGCACTTCGTTATTGCCGGCTAAATCCTCCGAGTAACCTTGAAGAATTATTCGTCCGTTTTCAAGGATGTATCCTCTATCGGCGAATTTCAAAGCGAGATTTGCGTTTTGTTCGACTACCACGATTGAAATGCCGTCGTTTGCGAGCTTTTTGATAATGCCGAAGATTTGAACCGTTATTTTCGGAGCGAGACCTATCGAAGGTTCGTCGAGTAAAAGTACTTCGGGTTTTGACATTAAAGCTCTGCCGATTGCCAGCATTTGCTGTTCGCCGCCGGATAAAGAACCGGCATACTCTTTTTGTCGCGATTCAAGAACCGGAAACAAATTGAAAATATAAGACAAATCCGATTTTATTATTTTTGAGTTTCTAAATCCGTAACGCATATAAGCGCCGAGAATAAGATTGTCGAAAACAGACAGATTCTGGAATGATTGTCTGCCTTCGGGGACAAGCGTCGCGCCGGATTTAACAATATCGCAAGTATCGGAGTTTAAGATATTTTTTTCATTAAATAATATTTCGCCGTTTTTTATTTTGACAATATTCATAATAGAATTAAGCAAAGAAGTTTTTCCGGCTCCGTTGGCGCCGAGTATGGTTATTATTTCTCCTTTATTCAAATGAATGGAAATGTTTGACAATACTTTTAGATTTCCGTAATAAGAATCGAGATTTTTCACGGTCAGCATAATTCATCGTCTCCGAGATAAGCGGATATTACGTCTTTATTTGCGAGGATATCCGCGGGTTTGCCTTCGGCGAGGAATTCTCCGAAATTCATAACGACTATTTTATCTGAAATATTCATAACGAGATTCATATCGTGTTCGACTATAAGAATTGTTTTTTGTAAAGCTTTGATTTTGCATAATAGTTCGCCGAGCTGTTCGGTTTCTTTCGGGTTTAAACCGGCGGCGGGTTCATCGAGCAAAATAAAATCTGGTTCGCTGACAAGCGCTCTCGCTATTTCCGCGAGCCGCTGCTGACCGAAAGCGAGTTCGGCAATGGAAGAATTGATTTTATCTTTCAGTCCGGCGAATTCGAGAAAGTATTCTGATTTTTCGCGAAGGATTTTATCTTCTTTCCAGCTTAGCGAAAATGAGAATAGATATTTGATAATTCCGGGATGGCATTTAATATGACCTCCGATCATAATATTATCGATAAGAGGCATATTATCGAATAAAACCACGTTTTGAAAAGTTCTTGAAATTCCTAATTGCATAAGACGATGCGGTTTTTGATTTAAAAGATTAATATTGTTGTAAATTATACTTCCGGAATCGGCTTTGATAATTCTTGAAATAAGATTGAAAACGGTGGTTTTGCCGGCTCCGTTAGGGCCGATTAAAGCGGTGATACGGTTTGAATCGGCGGAAAACGAGAAATTTTTAACGGCGCCGATTCCCCCGAATGTTTTAGTTAATTTGTCTATTGATAACAATTCCATATTATTTTTTTTTGAATAATTTTAAAATTTTTGCGTTTATTTTTTTTATCAGCGAAATCAAACCGTTCGGAAAAAAAATCAGAGCGGCAATAATTATGCCTCCGTAGACAAGTCCTTCGTATTCGTCGAATTTGCCGAGAAGCTCCGGAAGTATCGTAATGATGAAAGCGCCGAGAATCGCCCCTTTGACATCCATTACTCCGCCAAGAATAACCATACTCACAAGTTTAATGGAAGTGTGCAAATCAAAAGTCGAAGGCAGAATATATGAATTATAATGAGCCGTAATGCTTCCTGAAATTCCCGCTAATACTGCGCTGTAGACAAAAATAAAAGTTTTATACGACGAAACGTTAATGCCGAGAGCTGCAGCCGCGATTTCATTCAAATGCAGAGCCCTTAAAGCTCTTCCGGCTTTTGAATTGATAAAATTAATCGAAAGAACGAGAGAAGCTAACGTAAGCGACCAGGCCAGATAAAAATAAGCTATTTCTTTGATTTTGTAATCGTTAAAATTAAAAGAAAAAATTTTCAAATCAGGAACCGAGATTCCTTCGCCGCCTCCGAAATACATAAATTCACGGAAAACTATGTTTATTATCACGCCGACGCCAAGCGTTGCCATTGCAAGATAATGACCTTTTAATTTTAGAATCGGTTTAGAAATCAAATAAGCCAGAATACAATTTATTATTATAGAGAGAGCTATTCCGTAGATTGCGGGATAGCCGAGTTTTGCGCACACATAAACGGAGCTATAAGCGCCAATGCTCATAAATCCAGCGTGTCCAAGCGATATTTGTCCCGCAAACCCGATAAGAAGATTTAAACCCACTGCGGCTAAAGAATATAATCCTATAGGCGTAAGAACTCCAATATAATATCCGCCGGCTTGAAATTTGTTTAAAAATAACGGAATCAATCCTATAATTAGAAAAAAAAACAATAATCCTTTTTTTTCGCGGTATAAACTCATACTCTTTTTTTCCATTTGCTGCCGAGCAGACCCGACGGTTTAAAAACCAAAAAAATTATAAGTATTAAAAATGAAATTGCGTCTTTATATCCTGAAGATATGAAACCTGCGCCTAGCTCTTGAATTATTCCGAGCATAAATCCGCCGAGTATGGAACCTAAATTATTTCCAAGTCCGCCGATGATAGCCGCGCAGAATCCTTTTAAACCGAAAAGCGTTCCCATATTGTAGCTTGCGTTTGTCAGCGGGCAAAGAGCGGCTCCGGCTATTCCTGCCAATCCGGCGCTGACCGCAAAAGAAGTCAACACCATTTTGTTTCTGTTTATTCCCACAAGCGCGGCGGCGTTCGGATTTGACGAACAAGCGGCGAACGCTTTTCCGGTTATTGTTTTTTCAAAGAATAAATGAAGAATTATCATAAAAAAAATCGTGATTCCGAAAATCCAGACGTTTTGAACGTTTAGAATGATTTCTTCGGATAATTCAATGAATTCAGTTTCTGAAAACGGGCGTATAATAAGGGCTTCTTTTCCCCAGATAAGCATAGCCGCCGATTGATATAATATTGAAATGCCAATGGTTATTATTATTACGGAAATCAAAGAGGCGTTCAGCGCCGGACGTATAAATAAACGTTCCGTTATAATTCCTATAAAACAAACCGAAACTGCGGTCAGCGCAAAAGAAGGCAATATAGGCATAGAGCAATTCTCGGCGAAAGTATACATTAACATTCCGCCGAGCATTACGAATTCGCCCTGAGCAAAATTAATTATATCCGTGGTTTTGTATATGACGGTAAATCCGAGCGCTATAAGCGCGTATATTGCGCCAAAAGTCAGACCGTTGATTATATATTGGAAAAATATTTCTGACACTTATAAATATTAATCCTTATAGAATTTCCATTTGCCTTTTTCGAGTTTTACAAAACAAAAAGACGTATTGTCAAGACCGTTGTGATCATCCGCTGAAAAATTGAACGCTCCCGCAGTGCCGTTGAATTTTTTTACCTGTTCAATGGCGTCTCTTAGTTTTGATTTGTCCGTTGATTTAGCTATAGTCAAAGCTTCTTTTAAAATCATTATAGCGTCGTAGGCGTGTCCGGCAAAAGTGTTGACTTCTTCTTTGTATTTTGAAAAATAGTCTTTTTTAAATTCAACCAGCATCGCTTTTTGAGGATGATTTTTAGGAAGCTGTTCGGCTATGACCAGTCTGCCGCAGGGAAGTATAACTCCGTCTCCGGATTTTCCGGCGGCTTTGATAAATCCTTCATTGGCTATGCCGTGACTCATAAAAACCGGAACTTTTATTCCCCGCGCTTTTATTCCTTTAGCGACTTTCGCCGCGCCCTGGTCGGTATCCCAGCATAATATCGCCTGCGGTTTTTTTGATTTGATTTTTGTTAATTGAGTGTTCACTTCGGCGTCCGCCGGAGAATATTTTTCCGCTGCGACTATTTCAATTCCGTATTGGGCGGCGTATTTTTCAGCTTGTTTTGCTCCGCCGAGCCCGAAACCCTGATCAGCCGTAATCAAACCTATTTTTGATATTTTCATTTCTTTCATTAGTTTGAATATTTTTTCAACCGCCATTTTGTCGGACTGAGGCGTCTTGAAAATCCATTTGCTGTTTTCGATGGGAACGACTATGTCTTCGGCTGCGGCGCAGGAAATTAAAGGAGTCTGCATATTGTTCATTTCGTTTTTGATAGCGAGACTCACTCCGCTTGTCGTAGGTCCGACTATTGCCGCAACGCCGTCTTTCTGAACAAGTTCTTTTATCGCGTTTAAAGCTTTTTGTGGATTTCCCGCAGTGTCTTTAATTAGTATTTCAATTTTTTTTCCGTTTATTCCGCCTTGCTTATTAATTTTTTCTTCAAGCATTTGAGCTGTTTTTCGCTCCGGCTCTCCAAGATATGAAGCTCCGCCCGTGTATGCGAATATTGCTCCGATTTTAATTGTGTTTTCATCAGAATAAAGTTTTTTATTCGGAAACGTTAATATTACGCAGATAATTAATAATGATAATAAAATTTTTTTCATAAATAAACAACCTCCCGAAATTAATTTCGATTTAAACTATTAATTTTATATATAAAATTTTGGTAAAGTCAAGGTTTTTTTATAAAAAAGTGTAATGCGAGCGCAGTCAAAAATTGTTCCAATAATTATAATAAATTTTTCGCGTCATTTCAGTTATTTATGTGAAAAGGAAATTTTGAATTTAACTTACGACGCTGAAATTTGCAAGGGATTGACCAAATTAACCAAATTTTAAGAATAAGAAACTATATAATTACCATGCGCCTTCGCAGCTTAATATTACAGGGATAGTTTTTATCATAATTTTAATATCGAGATAAAAGCGGCGGTTATGAACGTATTCAAGATCGAATTTCAATTTTTCTTCTATTGTCAGTTTGTATCTGCCGTTCACTTGAGCGAGTCCCGTCAACCCGGGTTTAACAAGCAGCCGTTTGCCGGATAATCCTATATGATCTTTCATAAAATAAGGGCGTTCAGGCCGCGGACCTACAAGCGAAAGCTCGCCGGAAATTATGTTCGCTAATTGAGGCAGTTCGTCAAGACTTGTTTTTCTTAATATTTTCCCGATAAAAGTGCAGCGCAGATCGTTCGGCTGCGCCCACACCGGCTCCGACTCTTCGGCGTTCAATTTCATAGTTCTGAATTTATGGATTTTAAAATTTTTTCCATGTCTGCCAACGCGTTCCTGACTGTAAAAAATTTTTTTACCGTAACTGATTTTAAGGATAATGGCAATAACGCACATAACAGGCGATAATAATATCAGCAAAGTTATGGCGGAAGTTAAATCCATAATTCGTTTTATTATTTCATAAACCGGTTTCGGTTCGAAGATATAAAGCGACTCATCGTAATTATTTGTTGAAGTCATATTCAAACCTGAGACCGATATTGTATTTATCAGAATTCTGACGCTGCCCGCTTTCGACGTCGTATTTTCTGGCGTTGAATTTAGCGCGCGTTTCTATTCTGAAATATTCGGTGATTTTCCGGCTCCATTCTCCGGAAATGCCTTTTGTTTCAACGTCTTTATAATCGGCTTCGTAATAATGCTGATTTTTGTAAGTGATTTTCAATTGATAAATATTGGCTTTTGAAGCGAAAAAATTTGTTCCGTTGTTAGGCGAAATCTTAAACGAAATTCCTGCGGCATACCATAAATTTTCTTTGTCGTTGGAAACGGGTTCGTCAAATTTTCTCGACAGAGCGTTTAGCTCGATTTTGAATTCTAAAATATCCGAAATATCTTTTTTATAATATCCGAGAATCGAATTTGAATAATTTGAAAGACCGTAATCTCCTGAAAAAGAAAAACTTTTATCGTTATTTTTTAGGATAATGGAAAGATCCGATGTTTTGTTGATTCTTTGTTTGTATCCGAATTTTATGATTTTATACTTGTATGATTTTGTAATATCGTAATCATAATCGGTATAATCGTCTTCGACTTCTTCGTAACGTTCGCCTTGTTCTATATCAAAGAAAATTTTCGGTTTTAACTTTAAGTTAGCGGCGCAAACCGTATTAAGTTGAAAGTTGAATAATAAAAAAAGAAAGATTAAAAAAAATAATATAAAATAATTTTTCATAAAATCCTCCTATGATAAATATCAATATTTTTTATAAATAATCTACTCTTCGTATTT
>DAINAU010000218.1:0-6237 GCA_036733285.1 bacterium | reverse complement strand
TAAGGTTTGTTTGGGGTTTTGTAACTTGCGAAAAATATTTGTTCTTTGGGACTGTCCTGAAAACCGCATTAGAATTTTGAAAAACGGGTTGAAATAAGGAAAAACATTGATTTTGAGCGCTTTTCCAAAAACATTAATTTTTAATTGGCAGTTTTCAGGCTTTAAGAAGTTTTAACAAGCTCCATACATGTTTTGAAAAACTTCATTTTCCTACCGCATTAAACGGGTTTAAACCTATGAAAAAATTATAAAACATAATTTCAACAAATAAAATTCTACAAATCAGTTGATTAATATTTTTTTTTTGTTATAATAATTTTATAAATTATGATAAAAAAATTATTCTTTATTATTCTAATTGTCTTTATTCTGCCTTCGTTTCTATACGGGGCCGATAAAACAAAATATTTTGAAATAAAAAATAAACGCGACTCGCTATTAAAAATAATCGGAAGCCAGCCGGTTCCCGATCCCGAAACGGTTAATAAAGTAATTGAACTTGATAAACAAATTAAAGATTACAAAGATTTAATCAGAATGTTCAATTTGCTTATAAACTACCGCCCTGAAAATAAAATTGAAAATTCAATAAGTCTCGCTTTTTATTACAGACGAACCGGAGATTATAAAAAATCCGAAACTTTGCTTCTCGACGTTTTCAACAAAATCAAAGGACAGGATAATTTTATTGACGCGGCTTTGTTAAAACTCGTTCCAGCGCTGCTTTTTACTTTTCAAAAAACAAAAAACAAAGAAGATTCTATAAATTTTTTTAAACTATTTCCGTCCCACTATTCCAAATCAAAAAATTACGACGCGATAAATCAATTTATCAATATAATGATTTTGCCGCAATACGAATATTTCGGTCAAACATTACGGGGATTAAAATTCAAAACTATTTCCGGAAAAAATTTCGATATAAATCAGCTAAAAGGCAAATATGTTCTTGTTGATTTCTGGGCGACGTGGTGTCCCCCTTGCGTTCAAGAAATGCCGCATTTTGTCAAAGCATATAAAAAATATAAACCTAACGGACTTGAAATTATTGGAATATCGCTTGACAGCGATATAAACGCCGTAAATAATTTTATCGCAAAATACGAAATTATATGGGAAAATTATTTCGATGGGAGGGGATGGGGAAACACCGTAGCTCTTGTTAACCGGATAAAAAGCATCCCTTCGGTTTTTTTACTTGATAAAAACGGAAAAATATTATACTCTAATTTCCGCAGTTTTTTATTAACTGAAATACTTGAAGAGTTGTTTTCTTGAATTTATGAAGATTAAAATAGATTGCCCTGTTTGCAGGCAAAAATTACGAATACCGGCTACTCTCGGAAAACTTAAAATAACCTGTCCGCGATGTTCCACAATTTTTTTTTATGAAATAAAACTACCGAACATTTTAAAAAAACTATCTTCTTTTTTTTCCGGAGTTCTAAAAAAACCCGAAACCAAATTTTCACATTCTACGGTCAATTATACGGATTTCAAAGTTTCAAAACAAATCGGAAAAAAATTTTTAATATGGATTCTGGTTTTAGCCGGTTTAATTATTCTTGTCAGATTTTTTAAAAATCAAAACGACCAAAAATTTATTTCTCAATATTACCAGAATCAAAATTCAAAAAAAAATTTTAATAATCCCGATTTTGAATACAACGAGGATAACGATAATGACCAAACCCAAAAACATAGTATTTGACCTTGACGATACGCTGGTAAAAACTACCGCTCATTATATTAATACCGAACAGTATTTTGCGGATTTGTTCGGCGGATTCAATATACCGCGGGAGGAAATTCTCGAGTTAATTAAGATTGCCGATTTAAAGCTTCTCGAAGAATTCAAATACGGCTATCATTGGTATCAGCAAGGACTGGAATCTGTTTATGACGTCTTATCTAAAAAATATAGTATTTTCATAAAAAATTTAAAAGAAAAACTTAACGAAAAAATCAAATATGAATTTCAAGAGTCGCCCGTTGAATTATGGGATGACTCTGCCGGCATATTGAAATATTTTAAAAACAAAGGGTATAATCTTTTTGTTATGACTTTAGGCGAATTCAATATTCAAATGGATAAAATCATCAGAGCCGACATAAAAAATTTTTTTAATAAAATATTCATTGTTTCAAAAAAGGACGATGCCGATTTTCAAAATTTAATTGAACAAACAGGGTTAGTTCCTTCCAAATCGTATTTTGTGGGTAATTCAATAGTCAGCGATATGATACCGGCTCGAAAAGCCGGATTTAACTGTGTTTTATACGACAAACACACTACATTTTACGGATTACAGGTTGATATTCCTGAAGGAATAAATGTTATTTCCGATTTGTCAGAATTGAAAAAAATAATCGTATAATTAGTATTTATATTTCTATAAAAATCTGTTTTATTTTAAGGGAAAATTTA
Source organism: bacterium (assembly GCA_036733285.1). Lineage (GTDB taxonomy): Bacteria > JAGOBX01 > JAGOBX01 > JAGOBX01 > JAGOBX01 > JAGOBX01. The sequence goes on along the minus strand of DAINAU010000218.1, from coordinate 3,809 downwards.
TCGATAGAAAACGGTTTTAAAATATAGTCTGTAGCCATTTTTTTACCGACCATTTCTTTAATATCCGCAGTAATACTGTTTCCGGTAATTAACAGCACTTTTGTCCTGAAACCATTATTCCATAAATCCAAAACGAATTCCTTGCCATTAATTCCCGGAAGATTATAATCTAAAATAATCAAATCAAAATTATTTAATCTGTGCAATTCCAAAGCATTAACGGCATCCGGCAATTCAAATATATCATTGAAATCGTTTATCAATAAAACTTCTTTTATTAAATTTCTAATATCTGGTTCATCGTCTATAATAAGAATTTTTTTCATACGGATTTTTCAAAATCAACCCCAAGTTAATAATCAAACGAGGGGAAAATCCCAAAAACTGCGTTACAAAATCAACGCAGTTTCCGGGATTTTAGAAGTTTTATCAATAAAACATACTGCTTTTAAAACTTCATTTTCTTTAAATAAAGTATTTCGAGAAACAAAAAAATTATTCTTCGCCGGCTTCTTCTTCTTCGGCTGCGGCTTTCTTTTTCTTCGAGCTTTTAGAAGCTTTTGACGGAATCGCGTCTTTATCTTTGACTGAAGATTTGCTTACTTTGCTTGTTTTTTTAGCGACTTTGCATTTTCCATCGTCGGCTGAAACCGTTACTTTAATGTCTTCGACGTCGCTGATTTTAAATTTAATGTCATAAGTTGCTTTACCGGATTTGTTAATTTTTAAAACGCCGTTATAAGCTACCGCGCCAGGATATTGCTCAGACGCCGCGGTTTGAGCCGCTTTTATCGCGTCGACTAAACTCATAGAAACATCCCAGTCCGCGCCTTTCGCGGATTTTTTAGATTTAGCCGGGGCGTCCGCGGCGAAAACCGGAACCAGACAAACAGACAATAAAACCAAACCAATCAATAATCTCTTTAACATTTTAAAATACCTCCTAAAAATATATTAAAATTTATTTACCGCATTAATAATTTGCTTATTATTTTCAACAAACGCTTTAATTTGATTCGCTATCATGATCCCCACGTTTTCCTGGGCTTCTTCAGTTGAAGCTCCTATATGCGGAGTCAATACAACGTTTTTAGCGGATAATAACGGATTATCCTGCGCTGCAGGTTCCGCCGAATATACGTCAAAACCGGCTCCTGCGACTTTCCCGGATTCAAGAGCGTTTTTCAAGTCTGCTTCATTTACTATTCCGCCTCTTGCGCAATTTATGATTCGAACTCCGTCTTTCATTTTCGATATTGTTTCCGCATTAATCATATTTTTTGTTTTTTCATTCGCAGGAACGTGAAGCGTTATATAATCCGATTTTGAATAAATCTCGTCGAGTTCGGTTTGAGGAATGCCGAATTCTTTAAATTTATCGGCGGGAAGCAACGGATCATAACCAATAACAGTCATACCAATGGCTTTTGACATTTTTGAAACGTCGGAACCTATTCTGCCAACTCCTATAATTCCAAGCGTTTTTCCTGCAAGCTCAACGCCTTCAAATATTTTCTTTTCCCATTTTCCCGATTTTATTGAAGCGTCGGCGTAATTCAATTTTCTTGCAAGGGCAAACATCATTCCCATTACAAGTTCGGCAACCGCGTGACTATTTCCGCCCGGAGTATTTTCGACATAAACGCCTTTTTCAGTAGCCGCTTTAACGTCGATATTGTCCACGCCGGCTCCGGCTCTTCCTACTATTTTTAATTTTTTTCCGTGTTCAAGAACTTCTTTGGTTACTTTTGTCGCGCTTCTGACTATTAAAAAATCATACTCGCCGATTATTTTCAAAAGGTCGTCGGCTTTGACGGATTTTCTAACATCACATTCCAAACCGCTTATGGATTCCAATATTTTTTGCGCTTCTTTTGAAATACCGTCAGCTACCAATAATTTCATTTTTAAATCACCTCTGAATTGAAATAATTATATTGATTTTTCTGTTTCATTATATATTAAAAACGGCGCTTTGTCTATAATAAAAATTTTTTATTCTTTCATTATAACAAGATTTGGAATTATTATTAAAAATGTCCCGATTATGATATTCTTATCGAACGCGTCATTAAATAAAAGTATTCCCATTATTGACGCGAATATTATTCTTGACATCGATATTATGCTGCCTTTAGTGGCGGAACAATACTTCTGCCCAAACGTCAAAACAAATTGACCTCCTATCGCAGTCAACGCGGAAAATAAAACATATAAAAAAGTAATTTTATCGGGAATAACAAAATCGGGAGCTGCGGCTACGGCGGTTATAATAGTTCCATAAAAAAAAAGATAATAGAGAATAGTAAACGTGTCGTCTGTTTTTCTTATATATTTTAAATCGGTTATGGCTAATCCGCCGATTATAGCTGATAAAAAACCGAACACATCTCCGTAATTTGCCTTAACATCGAATTCCGCCGGAGAAATAATAATAAAAGAACCGATTAACGATAATATCAGGCATATTCCTATCTTTAACGTTATCTTTTCATTTAAAACCCGCGTTGAACTTACCGCCACAAATATTGGATAAGACATATTCAAAATATTCGCATTAGTTACAGTAGAATACTGGACCGAAAAAAAAAATAATATTACAGCGGCAGCGTTTAAAATCGCTCTTAAATATAATCCTTTTTTATTTACGGGATTAATTTTATATTTTAAAAACACTCTGCAAAATATTACTATAACCAGACCTAAAGCGTATCGGAAAAAACTCAGTTCCGCTCCATTAATTCCGGTTTGCATATCAACGGCGTATTTTGCAAACACGGTTGAAAGAGCGAACAGTAAAGAGCCGACAAGTATTGAAAAATAACCTTTGAAAACCAAATCTTTATTCATATATATTTTCAATTAATTATGGATTAATTATTATAAAATCTTGTGATAATCGAAGAAGGGGAAAGCTGTCTGAAATTGGAATAATTAAAAAAATCAAGGGATTTAGCCGAAGCGATTTTCGCTTTAAAAAATTCCATAGCGTTTTCCGCCATGTCCGCGGATTTTATTTGAGACAACGTATATTCAGTATTTTCCATTCCCGACATTAAATAGTTGTATGTTTTCAATATTCTGGAAGCCGAAGAACCTATTACAGATCTGTTTGAAGTAACTTGAATCAAAGCGTTGTCAATCGCCGAAATGGCTTCTGAAGAAGATTGCTGCGATAACAAAGACAATTCTCTTACGCCGAGACTTTTTACGCTCGCGCCCGGCAGACAAATATTTATTACGTCGTTTGAATTTGGTCCGGAATGTATTTGAGCTGTAAACGGGTCTATCGCCGTCTCGTCTAAATATTGATATTGAATTGAATGCTGACCTACGTTATCGCCGCCATGTATTGAAAGATAATAATTGCTGTATGTGATGTCCGCCACTTCGTCGTAATATTGTTCTACGTTTAAAAGCTCGTAGCCGTTTGTCAAATCTTCCACCAACGGATTTCCCGAAACCTGATTTATTATTTCAAGATTTCTAACGCCCGAGGTAGTTCCGTCAAGCGTATTGACGCTGACTTTATATTCTTCAAACACGTCAAAATCAAAAGAAGCGACCAATTGATGCTGGACGGCTCCGTTCATTCCCACAAGTCTTGCGTTGTCAATTAATTCTATCTCGTATTCGTAGACAGGTTTTGACGAATGATAATGTTGAGAACGGTTTATCGGAGGCGTAGGATTGAGATAATCGGTAGTTTCGCCTGCGTCTATCTGATTGACTATATAATCAACGCCGTATGTAAGAGTCGCTCCGTCAAGAGTCAGCGTCATTCCGCTGCCCGTAGTATTTTCAGGGTC
>DAINAU010000217.1:0-6305 GCA_036733285.1 bacterium | reverse complement strand
GAAATTTAAACTTGTATTTTTTACCGTTTAAATTATATTTAATGCAAATTTAAATGATTATTTTTTTTTAATAATATTGAAAAGAAGGGATTAGGTAAGTTTGATAAATTTTAAACTATAATGAAAAAATTTTTCTCAAACTACTTGGAAATTTTTCTCAAACTACTTGGAACTATATATATTCTATAAGGTTTTCCCAATTTTTCAAAATCCTAACGCAGTTTTCGGGTTAAACTGATTTAACGGATGAGGTTATTTGATATTTTTAATTAAAAATTCATAATTACATTAAAACTGTTTTTTGTCCGACGTTTTGCTTCCAATGCCTAATAAATTGTTAAATTATTTCTTTAGAATTTCCATTTCTTTAGACTGCGCCATCGAATAAACCGTCGTCCGGCTTTATCTTTTTTTCCGGAAAGCCGGCATCCTCGATTTTATGCGCAGATTGAGAAGCGGCGACCGCCATTTTATCGCATTCGTTATTAAAAGGATTATCCGAATGTCCTTTAACCCAGAAAAATTTCACAATATGTTTTTGCGTTAATGCGTCGAGTTCTTTCCATAAATCCATATTCTTTATGTATTCGCCGTTTATCTTTTTTTTCCAGTTTAACATTTTCCATTTTACTAACCACTTATCGTTAAACGCCCTCGCTATATACTGCGAATCGGTATATACTGTTACTTCGCATTTTTTCTTAAGACATTTTAATCCTTCTATCGCTCCCCGCAATTCCATTCTATTATTTGTAGTGTTAAAATATCCCGCCGAATGTTTTTTTATTTTGCCCGCGCAGCGCAATAAATAGGCGTAACCGCCGGGGCCAGGATTTCCCGAACAGGCTCCGTCCGTATATAAATCAACGCAAAACAATTTTTTATTCATACGGTTTATTCAGCCGACCAGGAGCCGTCCCATTCGCCTGTAGGCGGATTCTTTATCAATTTTTTGATTTTTTCAATGTATTTTATGGAAGGTCCGTCGTCTTTCCGGACTTCAAGAATAGCGTTAAACGCTTCCAGCGCTTTTTCAAAATCCTTGTCAAGATATTGTTGTCTCGCTTTTTCAAACATATCTCTGACCTTAAATATTTTATCCGGAACTTTACAATACAAACTTATCATTTTATGGTATTCATTGGAATTCGCAGTTATGTAATCGGCAATCTGATTCAATCCATTCTGCAAATCCTGATTTATTACGTTTAATCTTAATTCTACCGGCTCGGCGGATTCATTTTTCAGATCGTTTGCTTTTTCTATTAAATACCGTAGATTCCCGCCCAGCTCTTTTGCGACAGAATCTCCTTCCGGCATAAATAAACAGCGTTTATTAAGACATTCAACGCGCTTATCGAGCGTGTCAATAATCTTATAAAGTTCTTCGTTGAGTTTCTCGTCGATTTTAATTCCAGAATACAATAAAACATAAGAAAAATATTTAGTCAGATATTTCCATTCAAAAATTTGTTTTTCCCAGTTTGCGGTCATTGCTTCAATTTTATTTTTTAAGGAAGCGACGTCCTTCCTGTTTAAAACAGAATCCACATTTTGGTTCTGAACTATCTGATTGAATTTTTCAAACAACGAATCCAACTCGATTTTTACCGCGGCCACAGTTAAAATATCGTTGTTCTTAATGTAATCAATCGCTTTTACCGACAAATCCGAAAAATATTTTTTTATCTGAATTATGAAATCGGTTTCTTCCAGTTTCTTATTGGAATAATAATGATAATACCCGAGAATTTTTTCGGGCGGCATTTTTTTTATTCCTTCAAGAATTAAAGAAGGCGCCGGTTTATCTTTCCAATATTCCATAAATCTATCTAATTTCCAACCGAGCAATTCATACACCGGAAGCAAAGGCTCGCCTTCGTGAAATTCAAGATAATTCAGCAATCTTGTTTCTATATGTTTTTCGGCTTTTTTAAAGGTTTCAGGTCCAATCGCAATCCACGATTCAAATAATTTATTAACGGGTTCAAGTTCTTCCGCAAGCGTTACAGCCGAGCCCATAACCGAAAACTGACGTTTTTTTTCAGAACCCATATTGCCCGCGGATACCACGCCTGTGTTCACGCCCATACGCGCGGAAATTTTAACGCCGAATTTTATCTGAATCATTCGTTGAATCACGCTCAATTCTTCCTGTTGTTCAAGCGAAGCGTAACAGCATTTCCAGTGATGCTCTTTATCAAGTTCCCAGTTCAGACTTGTCTGAAGCGGTAAAACTCCAAAATCAGCTTTGATAGCGTCGCCCTCGTATTTATCAATATATCCGTTGTATTTCATTATGATATTGCTCATAGGAGTAAGATATATATTTAATATGTTGGCGAGTTCCTGGGCTGTTACTCCTTCCGAAATAGTCGTAAATCCGGAAACGTCCGACGAAAACATTGTGGCTTCCCTTAAATCTCCGGAAAGACTGAATTTATCAGGGTTTTCTTCTATAATTTTTAAAACCTCCGGCGAAACCATTGTCGAAAACATATTTCTGACTTTTTTTCTTTCGCGTTGAACTTCAATGTATTTATACGTCAACGCTCCAAAATAACACATTACAACGCTGATTTCAATATATATAATCGGAAAAATAAATCCAAATTCAAATAAAATCCAAGCCGCTACCGGATAACAAAAAAATAATATCAGCGATAAAATAGTTCCTGCCGCCGAAGATTTTAACGTTAAAAATGATACTACCGCAATAATCAAGGCGAGCAAAATATATGATAAATAACGGTTGAGAAATCTTAAAAATTGATTTGTTATGATTGTATTAAACGCGTTTGGAACAAGCCCGAGCATCATGTATCTGTTTTCAAAAGGAGTAGGATTAAATGAAGCGAGTCCTGTGGCGGTTAATCCTGTAAAAATAAATTTATCTGAAAGTTCGAGCAATGATATGTATTCGTTTTTAAGTCCGATTTTAAGTTTCGATGGTTCTGGAAAATACAAAGGTCTGACTTTATCAATCATATTTTTCAAATAAAAAAATATCGTCTGTCTGTAACCTTCTTGTAAAAAAAGCTCTTTTTCATAATCCTGCATTCCGTTATCTTTAACGAATTTAGAATAATCTGGAATTTGTCTCGTTTCGTTAAGTTTTGCAAATAATTTATTATTAAATTCTATTTGAGTCCACATATTGCGAATAGTAGTCGTGTCTTCAACGCCCATTTGCGATATGCAGAGTCCGTAATCCGCTCCATTAACGTAATAATACTCCATTACCCACGCGAACAACATTGATAACGAAATTGATTCTATTGAATCTTGAGGCGTCAACCCAGCTTTATTCAGTTCTACCGCCAAATTGTTATAAACTAAATCAGGCGAGAATCCGGGCGTATTCCACGCGTCGGCATAATTTGCAAGATACTGTTTGCATTTTATAAAAGAATAATGATAAGCTATTAAATTATAAGGTAGATGTTTGAAGGTTTCCTTATAAGAGCCTCCCCAGTTTATCATCATCATTCCCTTTTCATTAATTGGAATCCTTACAGGAAATTTTGCGATTGAAGTATCGCCTTCCGGAATTTCAAGATATTTTCCCGGAATCACATTTATCTTTTCGACGGGACATTTATAATATCCTGAAACAAGATTCGTAACCAGCGAAGGATATGCGTTTTCATCGTATAAAGCCGCCATTGAATATCTTCTCACGCGTCCGTCTTCATCCGGAAATATTCTGTTATATCCCACGCCTTTAACTATTCCGTTTAAATCTTTTAAGGGCGGAATAAAATCTATCGCCGAAACGAGGTTGGTTTTATTTTTCACATCCCGTATAATGTATTTTTTCATAGAACCGATATTTTCAAATCTGTCCGGCAGTATGTCTTTCTTTTTAATTTCCGTTAAAGACTTAATTTGTTTTGGCGATAATTCTATTTCAGGAATATAAAAATTTCCGCATAAATAAATCTCTTTATATCTATTTATCGCGTCTATCATTTCCCTATTTTTATTTTCTATAGAACCAAGTATGGTTTGAGTGTCGTTGGAATCCTGCCGTATATAATTTTCTATGACCGCTTTTGAAGTCGCGGCTCCGGCTTCGCTGAAAAAAACGTCGCTTTCCCTGTTAAAATTCAAATCTATAAACGAACATAATTTCGCGCTGTAATAATCGGCGGTTTCGACTATCATTTTTAGTTTATCCCACGACCATGGCCATCTGCCGACTTTTTCTATCGCGTCGTCGTCTATTATTACAGTAACTATTTTATTTGAAATCTCAGGTTTTTTCAGCAATCTTTTCGTGTATCTTCCGTCGATTGTCAAATATTCAAGCGAATCAAACAATCCGAGAACGTCGAAAATAATTATAAATATGAAAACCGACGCCGAAATATAAAAGGTTTTCAATAACAACGATTTAAATTTTATTTTCTTTTGTGAAACCATATTTTTTAAAATCCCGTATTTTTTATTATTTTTTAGTTTGTATGAATTCTCCCTGCCAATTATCCGCCGGAGGATTTTCCTTCATCAGTTTAACGCGTTCATATAAACATAACGAGGCGGGATCGTCAGGAATTATTTCAAGACATTTTTTAAATCCTTCGATTGCCGCGTCCCATTGTCTATCCCAGTATTTTTGAATCGATTCCTCGTATAAATCCCTGACTTTTCTCATATTATCCGTCAAACTTCCTATTTCAGCCATCATAAGTCTGTAATCCGCTGGGTTCGCAGATATTTCTGAAATCAATGATTCAACCGCAGTCTGATATTGTTGTTCCAATATTTTCTCATTCTCTGATATTGTTTGAATTGTTTCATTTTTTTTATTATTTGAGATAAACTCTTTAAGGCGGTCAAAAGATAATATTATCAAATCATCCACTTCTTCTTTCAATTCAAGTTTTTTCTTAAACATAATTATTTTATTTTCTAAAAGCTGAATATTGTGAAATTCCTGCATTTTCTCCGAATCGGTTCTTAATTTGTCAAGAACCGGTTTAACGATTTTATTCAGCCAGTCGTCGAGCATAATATCATATCCGTCTTTCCTTATGACGATTTCCGAAACTCCGTATTTATTTATGACTTTATCCGTTTCTTCTATCAATTCAAGATAAAATATTTTATTTGCGTTTTCTATGCGCGATGCGTTCAATATCAACTGACTTTCAAAAAATCCGGCGATTTTTGAAATCATCGGATGCGAAAAATCTTTTTCCATTTTTTTCCAGAATCTGTAATACCCGAATACTTTTCCGCCCGGAGCGAATTTCCAGCGGGTTCTTAAAGATTCGGGAACCGGTTTATGTCCTAACAATTCAATATATTTTTCTTTATTCCAGCCGATCGTTTCATATATCTCAGTCGGCGTTGTTTTTCCTTTTAACAATAATCTGTCCAGTTTTCTCAATTCCGCGTATTCTCTGATTTTATAATACGTTGAACCTCCGGTTATTACCTTCGTATTATAAATAAGATTTGCCGGCATAAACCTTGCCCCGACGTTCACCGCGTCGCCCATAACCGTATATTGCATCTTCTTTTCAGAACCCATATTTCCGGCTGAAACATATCCGAAATTATATCCGAGCATCGTTGTAACTTTCACGCCGTAATTAACATAAACATAATATTTGAACGCGGTTATGTCAAGCTGCTGTTCGACGCTCGAAAAAGCGCATTTCCATGCGTTGCCCGGGTCGTCGAGCGGAACTCCGTAATCAGCCATTATTATATGTCCCTCGTATTTATCTATATATCCGTCGTAATCCATTATTATTTCGCTCGTCGGCGTCAGATAAACGCTTAATATTTTACTTAAATAATCGGGAGCCACCGAACTTGTTACTTTATTAAACCCAAACACCATTGAAAACGCTGTCGTTGCCGCTTTTCTTTCGCCGGTTAAAGATAACAAATCCGGATTTTCCTCCATAACCTTCAAAACCGTCGGCGAAACCATTGTTGAAAATATATTTCTGATTTTTTTCCGTTCCGCGGTAGACTGTATGAATTTATAAATCGCAGTTATAATATAAGCCGCGTATATTGAAATTACAGGCGTTACATAATACAGCCACATTCCTGATTTTGTCCAGCTTATCCATACGCCGGCGGTATATGCGGCGCTTATAAATACGGCTATAATTAATCCTCTGGTGGCAGTCAAAAAAACAGAAGCGAATCCTATCAGCAAAGATAATAATATTATAGCGGCGTATTTGTAATATGCCGGAGGAAAACTTAGCGTCTGCCTTGAAAACATCATATTTAAAGCGTTTGTATGCAATGCGACCATCGGACAACTTTGTTCAAACGGC
>DAINAU010000216.1:0-6353 GCA_036733285.1 bacterium | reverse complement strand
TTTAACCGGCGGATATTCGGGTTTCATCGTTTCTTCTTCGACAATCGTTTCTTCTTTGGCAATTATATTTTCATTTCTTATCTCTGCCGGATTATAAACATTTTGTAGAAGCGGAGTATCGCCAAGTAAATTGAATATCACTTCCGCGAGATTCTCGTCCGCTTTTTTAAGATGACTCGTTATTTCAATTCCGTTGTTTTCATATAATTTTGTTTTTAATTCTTTAAAAGTTAAGTTATACAGTTTGGCTATATTCCCAAGCGTTTGATTTATTAAATCTTCCTTTTTTATTATTCCCTGATTTGTAGTTTCCATTTTTATTTTATCCTCCGAATTAATTTTATTCTTCAAATCTCGACATATCGTCATAATTAATTTCGCCGCAATTATTTTGTTCCGGACCCTGTTCGATTATTTCAATACCGTCAACGAATGTTAAAGCCAATCCGTCCATTGCGTTCGGCGATTTATATCCGCGTTTCCGCATTTCCTTTTTGGACATTATCGAATTTTTCGCGTAATTCTTATCTGTTCCTACGCGCGTATAGATAACTTTCATTTCAGGTTTCCATCGTTTATTATCTACGAGTTTGCCGCCCTGTTTAAACCATTTGTTTGATTGGTGATACGATTCCGCCCTTTTATTTATGAATTGTTCGGGGTAATTTGACTTGTCTCCAAGATTTATTGAATTAACCATACAGCCCGCGCCCGCTAATTCCTGTATCGCCTCGACTCCAACGCCGAAATTATCAACGCATATTTCTTCGTCCGGAATATTGAATTCTTCCTTTAAACCAAGCGTCTTTGAAGCTATGCTTTTGCCTGAACTCTTAAGTTCAAATAATACTACGCGCGCTTTAAAATTATCGCGTATTATCCATGTTGTTTCATCATTACCTTCGCCGGACGGGTCTATCCCCATTCTAACCGGTCCAGAAAATGTTTCGTTTTCTTCGATTGCGGGGATATATGTTTCAGGATTATCGATTATTGATTTGCTGTATAATAGCCGCCAGCCGTCTTTGTCTATTACATTATCGCGCGGAAATTCGCCGAGTATCATATATCGGTATTCGTCGCCTTCTTTACCAAATTCATCAATTATTTCTTGTTTAAATTCTTCTGATAAAATCGGAGATTCCAAAGAATTAAAATGAAGTTTATAACATCCTGCTTTTTTAAAACTCTCGGCGAAAAAACCGTCTAATCTACGCGGATTTGAAATTAAAACCATTATAACATCTTCATCAGTAAGCGAACCCATTGCGCCGATAAATGTTTCCTGCGGCACTCCGCTCGCTTCATCAACCAAAATCATTACATGTTTACCGTGAACGCCGGTTAATGCTTCAGGATTACTTTTTTCACAAGTTCTACCGCGGCAAAACCAGTTCTCGGTCGATGCTTTTACTCTTAAATATAGTTCGGTAAGTTCAAATAAATTATAGAGTGTTTTATTTATTTTGTTTAATTTTTGAAGCCATGTGGCAAGTTCTTTAAATAAAACATCTTTCAATAAATACGATGTTGATGCAGTGCAGGCTATTTGAGCGAATTCGCGGGTAAATAAAAACCAATAAATAATTATTACAAACCCGCTTGTTTTTCCTGTGCCGTGGCCAGACCTTATTGTAATTTTTCTTTTAATTTTTTTAGTAATGCTTGCCTTAATTGTTTCTAATATAACCCATTGCTGCCAGGTTATATATTTATCGCGTTCAAAACAATACCAATTCCATTTTTCTGTATTAGAGTCATAATCGCCGAAGTATTCGGCTTTGATTTCATCAAATTTACAGTTATTTATCAAAAGATTAACCAATGAGGCGTATTCAGGCTTAGCGGGTTGCGGTTCAATTTTAAAAATTATTTTTGCAAATAATACCGGATCATTATAAAATTTTTCAAAAATTTCTAAATCTTTGGCGCTAAATGTTTTTTCTTTTTCCATAATTTTATTTTTTTTCCGCCTGATTTTCTTTTTCTCTCATAGCCCTGTATAAATCTGATAATAAATTTTTCCCTTCCACTTCTACTTTCTGCGCCGCGTAATTGCCCTGCATTCTGTTAAGCATATCAAGCGTTTCCATTAATCCGATTATTTCAATCTTTATATTTCCGCTTTTATCCTGTCCAATCGAACTTAAATATTTCGTATATCCTTTCTCTTTCCATTTTTTATATGTTTTCAAATCGATTACTAATATCTGTTTTTTATGTTTTATTATGTCATCGACATTCTTTTCGGTTTTTTCAACCTTTTTTTCAATTTCAATTTCTTTTATGTCAAAAATATCGGATATATCGATTCCTATTCGTTCCTCAAGTTTGGCGATAATATCTTTTTTCGATAACGAGCTCTTTTCGCGGACTTCCTGTTTTAATTTTTCTATATAATCCCTGATATACTGATGCTGGGGATTATTCGGATTCAGATATTCGCAGATTTTTTTTGCGCTGTTCTTACTGTATCCGGCTTTCATTGCCGCTTTCATCTGATATTTGCAGCCGAACTCATAAACATAAAACTCGCAGAATAACTTTATTTTTCCTTTGACTACTTTTATTATCGTTTTTGGTTCGGTTCCCTGTTTTATTATTTCGCTCATTTTATATAATTACCCCCCTATATATAGCCGAAAATTATCATTTTCATTTTATAAAATCATTCAAACCCTTATTTTTATATAGGTTTGAGCGTTTTTTCAAATTATCATTTTTAAGAGTTAAAAAAAGTAAAAAAAAAATATATTATTTGCTTATTTAATTAAAATTTAATATAATAAAAACATTGTGAATCAAAAATTATTTCAAAAAATTTTATCCGGCGGTTCTGATTATAATATTGAATTTGACGCGGTTTGTAATTTGCTTATTAATTTAGGCTTTAAATGCAGAATCAATGGTTCGCATCATATTTTTTGGATTGATAATATCCCTTCGATTTTAAATTTACAAAAAGACGGGAATAAAACTAAAGGGTATCAAATTAAACAAATAAGAAATTATTTTTTAAAATTTAATATTGGAGGTTTAAAATGAACGATTTTGACGTCCATATTCATTATGATAAAATTGATAAAATATTTATAGCGGAAGTTAAAGAATTATCCGGTTGTATCGCTCATGGTCATACGAGGCTTGAAGCCCTTAATAATATTGAAACTGCTATTCAAGAATGGATTTCTATTGCTAATGAGAATAATTGGGAAATTCCTGAAGCTAAAGACGCCGCTTTATCTTTTTAAATCATTATTTTAAGGAGTTATTTTCTTTTTGCTTTCTTATCCGGTAATATTGGGCTGTTTTTATATTTATTATTCTCATTATCTCATTTTTCGGCATTTCAAATAATTCTCCAATCAATATACACAATTGTTTATATTTTTTCGTTCGTTCTTTTATATCCTTTATCTTTGACATTTGTATTACCAAGCTGTCGAATAGTTTTCCCTCGTCCGCATTATTCTCCGTTTCATCCGTTTCTTTTTTGCTGTATTTTTCTATCTTTGCAGGGTCCATTTCTATTACCCTTCCTATTTCCGTTTTTTCGGGGTATGGTTCAGGCGGATATCCTTCCCTTTTTAACTGCCTTTTCATCGCTTCGCATAGCGTTTTACATCCGTCCCTTTTTTTACAATTTTTACAATTCATTTTTAACCCTGCTTTTTCCCGTTTTTACCCTGTCCGTCCGGTCAACTTTCAGAGGAAAAAAAAGAAATTGTCGACTTATCAATAAGTTATGTCTTACAAATTTTATCCAATTAGACTTTTTTTGACTCCCCGCCGCTTTTTATACTTTTTATCGATTTTATTCCCTTGAATATTTGCTCCGGTTCCAGCTTTATATGAGCGTAATATTTCATAGTTGTATTAATGTCCGTATGCCCTAAAAATTCCTTTACTTCCTGTATCGTCATTTCCTTGCTTTTTAACTTCCAAAACGCTATCGAATGACGCAAACAATGAGGCGTTATATTATTATTTAAAATCCGCTTGCATAATCTCTTTACCATTATATAAATTGTTTTCCGGTTTAACTCGAATCCCCGCTTATTTACAAAAAAATTTAATTGTCCGTTTTTTCTGTCTTCCGGCGTGTTCTCTATCATTTTATTATATTCTTCCAAATCAGAATATAAATCCGGTTGAACCGGCAGCCGTCTTTGTTTATTCCCTTTCCCATTAATTATAAATATCCTGATATTATTATCATACGCCGTATGCTGTTTTAAATTTATCAGTTCGCTTACCCGCAGCCCAAGCGTATATAAAAAACTTATGATTAAATAATTTTGATAATGCGTGAGATTGGAATTCTTTTGATATTTTTTTATAAGATATGTAACTAATTTTTCGTATTCTTCCGGAGTTATATAATTTTTTGTAATATTATCGTCTTGTATTTGAATATATTTTTTTTCTGTCTTGGTTAAAAATCTGAACGGCGATACAAATCCTTTTTTACATTCCTCTAAATCTGAAAATATTGCCTTCAAAGCGTTTATTTTTGTCTTTATTGTTCTGCCTTTTATATATTTCTTTTTTAAATGCTCTACAAATTTAATGATGTGCGTTTTGTTGATATCGAATATTTCTATTTCTGTTTTTAAATTTAATATGTCTTTAAACTGATTATATGAAAATTCATATACCGCCCTTGTATTGGGATTTATGTTATCAAATATTCCACCAATAATTTTATTTATTTCTATCGCCATTTTGTTTATTCATCTTTTTCTGTCTTTCTATCAAATACATCATAAAAATCTGTCGTGAGTTTTAATTCTATATGCTCGACTTTTATCATATTCGCAAGCCATTTCGCTTTATTATTTGCGTAACCTTCATCGCTGTATGGTTTATATAAATACTTTTCCGCGTTCGGAATCCTTACATAAACTCCAAACATTTTCTTTTTATTATTTTCCGTCCGCATCGGTTCCGCTGTGATTTCTATTTTCTGTCTCATAAATTTTTTATCCTAAAAAATTTATCTGCTGCCGCCGGCTTTCATTTTTTTCGATTGAATATCCCGCTTTATGAAAATGAAACCCGCCGGCAGCGCGTTATTGCGTTTTACATTTATTAATAGTTTTTTGATATTCATCTAAAATTCTATCATTCAACGCTAATCTTCCGATTGAAGTTATTGGATGAAACATATTCTGATATTCGCCAAATTCGTCGGCGCGCTGCGGCATTGATACAAATAATCCTTTCGGTCCTTCAATTATTTCAATTCCCTTAATTACATAATCGGATATTTTTAATAATACTTTTGCGCGTTTTATATAATCGGAATTATTATTTTTATTCTTTATAAGCTTTATTCGAATGTTAAATAAAAATTTTAACTTTTTATATATTTCATCATTATCATTCGTCATATCAGCCTCCCTATAAATAAATCGTTTTTTGAAAATGATTTTGAAAGTTCAGGATTCAATATCTTATCCCAAATCTTGCAACATATAATTTTTAATTGTTTGTATGGTTTTGCCCGTAATGCCGTTTTATTTTCAGATTTTTCTTTATAATGATTTTGTATCATCTTTACCATTTCATTTTTCGTGTCAGGTATGAATCTCCCGCGATACCAGCTCATTTCTTTTTACCCTCCTTTAAAAAATTAAACGTAATATGTTTCAAACTTTATCGTTTCTTCGTCAAATGATAATTTGATATTCCTTATAGGTCCGTTTCTGTTTTTCCCGATGATTATTTCCGCTATTTCTACGTCGTCGTCTTCGTAATTATCCGGATTGTATTTTTTGTCTCTATATAACAAAATGCCTTCGTCGGCTTTTTGTTCGAGAGCTCCGCAATTTCGTAAATCCGCCATTTTTGGTCTTTTATCCGTCCTGCTTTCAACATTACGGTTTATCTGATGCAGCGCGCAAACTGCCGCATTAAGATATATGCCATGGTCTCTTATCTTTTTTACGTAGTTTTCTATTATATTCGTAATGTTTTCATTGTTAATACTGTCCTGTTTGTCGATTTCGTCAAGATGATCGATAAATAAAACTTCGCAATTATGATTCTCTTTCATTTGCTTCATTTTTATAAGTATTTCCATTATCCTTGCGCCGGGTAAATGAATTATATATATCGGAAGTTTTGCAATTGTTTCCGCTCCCTCGATTATCTTGCTCCAGTCTCCCTGACTTAATTCTCCTTTCCGTATTTTTAACGAATTTATTCCGCTTGCTAATGAAATCAATCTGTCCGCAAGTTCGTTTTCGTCTTGCTCTAAACTGATTATCCCCACCGCTTTCCCTTTGCCGGATATATTATATGCCAAATTCAGCATAAAAGAAAGGAAATCGAACCATGAACGCACAGGA
>DAINAU010000215.1:1041-6369 GCA_036733285.1 bacterium | reverse complement strand
CAATGATACGGATTATTTCCGTTGGAATAATCCGGTAGATTGGCTTGATAATCAGCGGAAACCGATAAGCGGAGAAAAAATATACCGAAATTTTACCGATTTGGCTCATCATATACGGACGGATTCTGAAGCGATATTATTAATAATACAATCTGATTCCGAAGCTAAAAATTACCGGATGAATTTATTGGAATCAGATTCGGTTATAAAAAATGTCCGGATACAGGATTTAGAGAATTTTAAAAATACAATCAATGATACATATTATACGGAACCCGAGATAAATACTTTTTTAAATCAAATCGGAAATGATACGGAATTATTACGCAATAGAATAATGCTGCTTGAAAGCGATTCGGAAGCTAAAAACATAAGGATAAATTCGCTTGAAGCGGATTCGGTTATAAAAACAGTATTTTTAAATTCATTATTTGCAGATTCAACGCAAAAGAACATACGATTAAATTATCTGGAAAATTTCGATTTAACTTTAGGCGATACATATTATAAAAAAGGAATAAAAGCGGATTCGTTTAATGTTAATGAAATAAGTTTTGATAATGGAATTTGCAGTAATACGTTATATGTTAATGTTTTAAGACCGAATTATCTTTATACCAATGTTATAATACATCCTGAAAATCCCTTTGATACGATATTTACTCCAGGCAATCTGGAGAGCGCTCAAAATATAACGGCCGCGTATTTTGCAGGCGACGGTTCAAAATTAACCAATATAAGCGTAGATAATATTATCATTGACACCGAATCTTTAAACAGCAAATATTTGAATATAAACGCCGATACAATGAACGCAGACTGGAATAAAACGATAAACAAACCTTATATTCCGGACACATCGCCGTATTTATTGATTACTGATTACGAGTCGGGAAATTCGGGGTTTGACACTGTGATTGCGGACAGCAGATATATAAGGAAAGATATTGAAGAAATAATAAACCAAAATATATTTTTTTCAAAATCAATTAGCATTGATACAATTATAAATAATATTAATTCATCAGAAACGATAGACAGCGTAACTAATAGTAATTATGATAATAATGTTTATGATATAAATTATATGAGCAATGATGGCAGTAATGGTTCTGATTTAAATTGGGATATGTTAAATGGTATAAATTATAGTGGCGGAATGTCGGGTTTTGGTTACTACGGCTTTAATCGCATATCAAAATATTTTAAAATTTTAAACATAAATTTTGCCGATTCATTTAATTGTCTTGTTAATAAAAAAATAACGGGAATAAAAATAACTCTTGCTTGCGGTTTTGTGGGAACTAATAATTATGAGCAATATATTCATGAAGTAAAATTAGTTAAAAACGGGATAATATGCGGAGAGAGTAAAGCAGATATTACAAATGTATATGGTTCCGTGCATTATATAAATTTGGGCGGCGATACGGATTTATGGGGATTAAATTTAACTTATCAGGACGTTTTAAGTGAAAGTTTTGGTTTTGTTATTGCGGTTCAACAATTTAATAGTCAAGAACCATTTAATTTATATAGGGCATATATAACCATATACTATTCTGATTTTGGTTATGTAACAATATCAAACAAAATAAAAACAAACGCGATAAAATTAGAACCGGCTGAAAATTATCCTAATGTGGAAACCGGAGACGATACTGGAATAGAATTTTATCATAAAGGAACAAATAAAAAATATGTGTGGGACGGATCTGAATGGCGGGCGTTGTGGTAAAGTCGTTAGAATCAAAATGACAGTCGACAGCGTCTTTAATCATATTTTTAAGTTCGTCGATTGTATCGGCTTCCGTAAAAATATGATGACCGAGCGCTTCGGCGGTATAGCCGTCTTCGTCGGCTTCTTTTATTAAAAAAATTATTTCATTCATAATGGAATAATAAATTATGAGGATTAAAAAGTCAATATGAAAACGCCGTATATACTTGATAAATTTGATAGCGGAAAAATAAACGCTATGATTGATATAATCGGGCGGAAAAGCGGGCGGAAGATACCGCGTATGATTGAAACCGGAGATATAAAAAAAATATTCGAGATGATAAAAAAAGAATTGAAAGTAAATATTAATACCGATATAGAAAATACCGATATTTACGGTTTAAACAAGAATTTTGAAAAAATTTTTAAACAAATGGGGTAAAAAAATGATAAACGAAATTGTAGGCGGGGCATTAACTCTTTCAAGTTTATTTTCAAAAGATAAAGAACCGTCGCTTCCTAAAATGAAACGAACGGAAACTCCGAACTTAAAAATGATGGACGCTACAATGGTAAGCGACCAGAAAGAGCAGGCGATAGATACTACGCGGAAAGAATTAAAAACGCAAACGGATAAAATATTGACCGGAGCAAATGCGGCGCAGGGGCTGAGGGTTGGTTCAACATTTAAAGATGTTTTTGATATAGACGCGGCGGCAAGCGCAAATTTGGCGGGGAAAATGGTTGATATAGACAATCAGGCGTTGGCGTTTAATAACAGCGTTCTGCAATGGACCGCTAATTTTAACGCGGCGCAGGAAGCCGCTATTGCGGGCAGAGAATGGAACAATGCGCAGGTTAAGAACGCTTATAATTCGGAAAATTCAACAGGTTCGGCTCTCGGCGGTCTTGGAGAATTATTATTTAAAAAAGATAATGATAATAATTATATTCTGCCGCTGGATAATATTTTTAAGAAAAAAAATAATATTGAAGAACCTATAAACGTATAAATAATACAACGAGGTTAAATTATGAGTTTAAAAGATTTTACAAAAACAGTTTCAAATATAGTCAATGACGAATTAAAACGAAAAAACGAACAAATCGATAAACGGAAAAAAATCGAATTGCTTGCGGCGCAGAATAATATTAAACTGCCGCAGGGTTATGAAGTAATGAAGGAAAACGATGTAGTCAGACACATAGCAAACGAACTTGAACGAAAACAAAAAATTTCATTATACGACCAGAATGGAATCGAGTATAATCCGAATGAATCATCGGAAGATTTATCAAAAAATTTTGTTCCGCGTTTAAATCTGAAAAAGCAAAAAAGCAGATATTACGCGGCTAATCTGGAGCCGGATAAAACTTGGACAACCGCCGAAGAATACGAAAAAAATTTTACTCCGCGTTTTGAATTTAAAAAAAATTCCGATGAAATAACCGCGGCCGGATTTGCAAACTGGATTGATGAAACGGATAATAACGACACATTAAAGAAAAAATTAGGGATAATACAGGGAAAATTTAATGTTTCGCCGGAATATTCATTTAAAGAAGAAAACGAAAAAACATTTAATTTAATAAATCGGCAATTACCGGGTTTATTATCTAAAAGATTTAATAAAGAGCAATATAAAAATTATTACGCTAACGACGCCGAAGGGAAAGAATTATTAGATGTTTCAAAAATATCCGCTAATGATAAAGCGGCGTTTATCCGCGAATTATATAAAACAAGCGCGCAGCTTCAAAAACAGGAAGCCGGTCAAATGAGAGATTTTCTGCGTCAGACATTCGGCGATAAAATATCCGAATCCGAAATCGAAGCATATATCAAAAGAGACGCTAAATTAAAAGATATATTTGAACTCGGACAATTGTATGAAAAAAATTATGATAATATGATGACTCAAGAAAATAAAGAACGGGCGTTGAAATTAGGCAATTTTGTTCAATTCAGTCAAACAATTGATAAAATGATTGAAACTTCAATTGATATTCCCGAAACGGAAAGAAAAAAATATTTCGAGTCAATTATAAAAGAACGAAATTTACCTGAAGAAACCCTTGAAACATTATTGCAGCGTTCTAATACGATAAAACAGGAAAAAGAAAATAAAGAACGCGATTTATTAGTTGAAAACGCATTTAAAGCCGGAGAATTAACTGCGGAAGAACATACAGAATATTTAAACAGACCTAAAAGTGAAATTTTGAGAAAAATAAAAGAAAATGCGAATTTAAGAGATATTTATGAAAACGGATATTATTCAAAAAATGAATCGGGAGAAGACATACTTGTTAACGCATCGTCGTCATTAAAAGATATAAATAATGAAATAACAAAATTTTATAACGGCTTATCGAACATTCCGAATGAACTCTCTCAAAAAATAAAAGATTATTTCAACACAAATAATGCCGATTCAAATAATCTCACTTACCAACAAACCCTTGAACTTAAATCAATCAGAAATGATTTTAAGAATAAGGAAATAGATATACAAAACAAAATAAAATATTTAGAACATATTCATTCTAATAAAATTCAAACAGAACAATTAAACGCCAATCAAGCCAACATCGTAAGAGACGACGCGCGCGCGGAAAGATCTGTAAAAATTCAAGAAGAACAACTTGAAGCAAACAAGATAAATATGGCTAAAGACAATGAACGCGCGGACAAATCTTTAAAAATTCAGGAAGAACAACTTAATTTGCTGAAAGAAAAACACGAAAACACATTAACGGCAAACGATAAACTTCCGGCAGAACTTAAAGCCGCTGAAAACCGGATGAAAAACGCGCTATCTGCAATTGATAAATATAAAACTTCAACGATACCGGAAAATATTCAAAAAGAATACGATGAAGCTTCTTCTGTTTATAAATCTGTTTATCAAAAACATTTTCCTGTGGCGGACAATACTCAATCAAAAACTCAAACCCCTCAAACTTTTGAAACCAAAGAAATGAAAATTAAAAATAACCAAGACCTTGACGACAAAGGATATTTAAATAAAGTATCAACCTCAAAAGATGTTGTAACTAATCTTAATAATGCTTATTATGAATTAGTAAATCAAATAGACAGATTTAATTTCGAAGATTATTACTCAAGACAAGCAATTGAAGTAATTGAAGAAATGTATCCGCTTGCAGTTAGATTAAATCTTAAATTATCGCCGGCGCTTAAAGATTTATATGATAACAGAAATAAAATCTACAAAGCGGATGAAAACTATACCGACACGGAAATGAAAGAAGTTATTAAGGGAATAATAACTAAAAATAAAAAAACTTCCGCTTCAAATATTGATAATAAAACCTATAGCGCAGAAATTGAAAAAATAATTCAAGATAATATGCAATATTATAAACAACAGCGTAATGTTATAATACAGCAATTAATAAAAAAAGGCGTTATAAAATAATGAACAATTATTTAAAGAATAATATAAATCCAAAATCGCCCTATATAATCCCGAATCTATTTGACGATGAGCCCAACCAAAAAAAACAAAAATCATCATATGTAATTCCGAATCTATTTGACGATGAGCCCAACCAAAAAAAACAAAAATCATCATATGTAA
>DAINAU010000215.1:0-941 GCA_036733285.1 bacterium | reverse complement strand
TTCCGAATTTGTTTGATTCGACTGACAATTTACAATTAATCTCCGCTTCCGATTCAAGCGACATTCAGCCGATTACTGCGCCTTTGGATAAAAATATTCAAAACAAATTACCAGAACCGGCAAGGCGCGAAACATTTTTAAAAGCGTCCGGACCGACAATATTGGATAAATACGACGAAAATATCAATAAATTAAGAGGAAAATTATCGGAATTGTTTGAATACTCGGAAAATCCCAAATATGATAAAGGATTAGTTGATAAAGCGATATTTGAAACAAATAATCAATTAATTGACATAGAATCTAAAAAAAATAATTTCACTCAAAATTTAGAAGATTTAAATTCCAAAATAGGTTTAGCCGCATATTCAAATTCAATAATCAAATCAGCAAAATCAATATCCAATCAATTGGGTAAACGGTATGTTGACGAAGACCCGATGTTTATTCAAAACGCGGCGGAATCATTCAAACGCGGAAGCGATCAGGTTTATTTGTCGGCTCTGGGATTAAGTTCATTTTTAGGGATAACCGATGAAAAACAGGTTATGGAAACGAAAAATTTATATGAAGAATTCATATCTGAAAACCCAATCAAATCAGACTGGTTCGGTTCAAAATTTGCTCATCAAGCAATAGAAATGCTTCCGCATATGATAAACGGATTAACTGTAAATTCAATAATACCTGGGGGCGCATTCAGTTATTGGTCGGGTCAATTTATCGGAGATACTTATATTGAATTAAGACAGGACGGCGTTCCTGAAACAACCGCCCGTATCGCCTCATTAGCCGGAGCTCCGCTTTATTCCGGTATCGAATTGCTTCAATTAGAAAGATTAACTCCGGCATTTAAAAATATTTCAAATAATATTGTTAAAAATAGTTTTATGGGAGCGTTAAAAGAATACGGATTAAAAAAATATTTAAAAGACGGCTCA
>DAINAU010000214.1:0-6462 GCA_036733285.1 bacterium | reverse complement strand
ACTATCGTATCGCCTGTGAACAACAATGAAACCGCTTATGTCAGCGTTTCAAGTTTAACCGTAACAGGGATAAACAAAACCGGAGATTCAGTATATATTATGCTGAATAATTCGGTTGTAAATACAGATACAGACGGAAACGATACGTGGGCGTATACTTTTTCTTTCACATTAAAAAATAATACCATAAAAGTTGGAAACGGCATAAATACCGGACTTATTTATGTTATGTATGACACTGATATTCCTACTATTACATTAAACGATTCTTATTATGCGATGAAATCCAATTCAGTTAAAATCGACGTTGATTTTGCGGATTCTTCGAGTTTGATAAAAACAATAAAATACAGAGTTGGTTCAAACTGGTTTACAGTATTTCAGGGAACAGCGTCAACATATACGGCGGATTGGTTTATAAATCAAGGATTTGGCAATTTAACAAACAATGTTGAAAATCAAATTGAAATAAGATGCGAAGATTATGCTGGAAATTACGCTTCCGCATATATTACAGTTAAGAAAGAAGAATTATTGATTGACGGTTCGCTGACGGACTGGCAAAGCGACGAATTGATTGAAACAAGAAACAGCAAAGGATTTTATTTAACGTGGGACGATACTAATTTATATGTAGGATATTCAAACGCTTTGCTGACAGGCGAGGGAAGCGCGGATGTTTTTGTTTATGTTTCCACGTCGAATCCGACGCCTGCCTCAACAAATACTACAATTGACTGGGCAGGTTACGGAACGCATACTCTGCCTGTAAAATCGCAATTCATATTTTGTTTTGAAAACGGAACAATGGCAGCCGGAGGTTTTGAATTTCAAGCGTTTAACGGGACAGTATGGCAACAGCAGACATACTCAAATATGGAATTATACGGCGGCTGGTCTGAAAATCAGACGACAGAATATAGAATCGGCTGGGACAGATTGAACGGTAAACCCGACACAATGGCGGTTGTAGCGATACATCAATGGGAAACAGGGAAAAATATTTTCAATTCATTTCCAAAACAAAATACTGCAACAAATGCAGATGTTTCCACTACTTTAACAAATTATTATTATTATCCGAATCTGAATGAAACCACTTCTCCGAATTACGCAAAATATTATAAATATAACGTTTTTGTAACGCCTTCGTCATTTCTGGCAAACGAAACATTCACAGTAACATATACCGCAAAAGACGGTTTTGACAGAACTATAACAAACGTCAGCGACAGCATAAATATAACATTAAATCCGTATATTCAATTATCAAAATCAATAGGTTCGATAACTAATTCGAGTTCCGGTTCTATGCAGGCGTATATTTTAACCGGCGATCCCGGAATTTATACTTCAAATGTAAGATCGATAACGGACAATTTAATATACGGAGAAACAACCGTCAGATTAAGCGGCGACGTATTTACTGTTTTGACAAGCGGAAAAAGTTCAGGCTCCGGATACGATTCATATATCTGGAATCTTACGCTAAACTGCGAAGCTACGTCTGGTCTTGATACTTGTTTCTGGCTGCTCGATACTACTGTAACGCAAGGAAACGCGAATTATTTATTTCAAAATTCATCAGATACATTAAAACAAATCGCATTTAACCTTACTTCAGATTCGTGGAACAATATTTCTGGTTCGGGACAGCATTACATAATTTTTTACGTTTATAATGATTCAGGAACGCTGAAAACATTGACTTATAATTTTTATAAAGGAATCAGCAAACCGTATATAACGGTTAACGACGACAGTTATGTATTTCATTCGAATCAAACCGATATGGGAAACATAATAGATATTGATTTTTACGATACTACTTCAAAAATAACCGACGCGTGGATTACAAACAATTCCGGCGCGGATACAAAATATATTTTTTCAAATGTTTCGTATCCATATTATTCAACAAACTGGGGGATACCGTCAGGATTTGTTTTTTCAACCGGAGCCAATAAAATTTATGTTTATGTAAAAAATGAAAACGGAATTGTTTCGGACTCCGCGTCATTAAATATTTATTATGATGTAATAGACGTATTATCGGGAAATTTATCTGAATTTTCAGAAAAAAATTTAATAGAATGTAACGCGACAAATACTCATAAATTATATTTTGACTGGGATAACTCTTATTTTTATTTCGGATTCAAAGGACTTGATACGTCGACAGACAGTATTTTTATTATATTTGATAATACTCCCGGTTCGGCTTCCGGAGCTAATTGTTTAATTTCTCCTTATTATAATTTAAGATTTACCGGAGCGTTTTTACCTGAAGCGGCGGTAGCATTCAGAGGATTTAACGGAAAACTCCTTTTGGATAAACTTGACGCAAATTTAAATTTAGCCGGAACAATCAACATCGACACTTGTTCTTATTATGCGGGAACAACCGAATCGCTGTTAAGAATTCCTAAATCAATAATAACATCCGGCGTCTCGCAGAATAATATTGGAATAGCTGTCGTGTTCAACAATTCGACAAGCAGTTATGTATGGAGGACTTTTCCGACGACAAACAGTATCGGCGATTTATCCGCGTCAAGTCCATTAACAATAACCGATTTTTACGTATTTAACGATTTGACTGATACGAATATTTTCACAAGTTCGACGGATTTATTATTAACTCAAATTTCTTCGGAAATAATATCGACCAATCCTGAAAAAATTAAATTTACGGCAAAAAACGGAAAAGGCGAAACATTGACCGGATATAATGGAACGTTGAGTTTCGGTTCGTCAACCGGCAGCGTAAATCCTTCCGCGATAACTTTATATAAAGGCGAATATACCGCGACATTATATTTTACGGCAACGGGCGGAATAACATTGACATATTCGGAACCGAAACAATCCGGTTTTGATTCTATAGATTCTTCAATAGCTCTGACAATCGCGCAATCATTTAATCCGAGCGGGAAAACATCGTGGGCGAACGACGCTGTTATTTATAATGTTCTTGTTCCTCAATTTGTTGACGGAGAAAAAAGCAACAATACAATGGGACAAACCGGAGGCATAGCGTCTGCGGGCGGAGATTTGCAGGGAGTAATAAAAAAAATCAAAGAAAATTATTTTCAGAATCTTGGAGTAAATTGTTTGTATTTAAGTCCGATATATCCATGTAATGAACCGGATACTTCATTGCAGGACAATTCCGGATGGCTCGGTTTTGACCCTGTGGATTTATTTGACGTCCGGAAAGGAGTCGGCGGCTGGACAGCAATGACTGAGCTTCTTAACGTTGCGCATAAAAATAATATTAAAGTTATTCTTGATCATCCGGCATACTGGTCGTGGAATCATCCGAAATTTAAAAATCTTGACGGGTCGTTTAACGATTATTATATAAGCAGAGGATGGTTTGATATTCATTTATCAAACGGTCAATACTATAATAATTACGAATCTTTCGGATTACTTCCAACGAATCATCAAAACGGAGAATTAAACGCTTATCTTCTTGAGCAGGCAAAATACTGGTCTGACAAAGGACTCGACGGTATGAGATTCGACGTTGCGACATTTTTCGGCGAACGCGACGCGGACGGGTTTGACCCTCCGGGATTCTGGGGATGGTTCAATACAGAATTGAAAAAACATAATCCTGAATTTTTGACAATCGGCGAAGTCATTTTATGGAACGACGGACCTTGGAGTTCAAGATGGTATGTTTCAAAAGGCCGTCTTGACGGAGCGTTTGCTCACACGCTGACAGATTTGCAGGGATCCGGAGATAAAGAAAATCACGGAGCTATAAAAAGATATTTTATGAGAAAATGGACTAACGGGACTGATTTTTTGTTTGGAAACGGAGTTAATGTCGGAACCTCAGATAATAAACAATATCTATTCGGCGCTAAGACGCTGGAAGACGCGTGCGTATCAAGTTATACTCAAGACGGAACGGAATTCGGAAACGCTAAAATGGTATATTGGCTTACGAACCACGACAGGTCGAGATTTTTAACTGATTGTTTTTCAATAAATTCAGCCGACGGAGTAGGAACGTTTAGAGGAGCTATGACGTTCGGCTGGGCGTGGACTCAAATCCCGATGTTGTATAACGGAGATGAAATTGGAATGTATGGAACCGGTTCCGGTTCTCCGAGTTATGACGAAGGCGGACAGCGAGCTTCATACGAAGATTTTTTAAAGAATTATTACAGCGAGTCAATTGGCGGAAATATAAACAAAATGTATAAAATGATGGGATTTCTCAGAAGATATTACAAATCTTTGAGAACCGGTTCTATTGAATATTTGTATAACGGCGAATATTCGGAACCAATGGCTTTTGTAAGAAAAGGAACTTCAGGCGAAACCAATGTTTTATATGTTTGGAACAATAGCGCTTCAGACCCGAAAACCATAAATGTTTCAGTAGGTAGTTTTGCGGCTAACGGCGATATTTTACAAAATGCGTTTTTATCAAACGATGCTTCTTATGTTGATACTACTTCATATACGGTCGCAGGCGGAGTAGTGAATTTAACCTTGCAGCCGCATCAGGCAATGCTTTTAATTCATAAAGGACATAAACCGATAATTTCAAACGCGGCATTGAGAATTAAACGCGGCGGAATCGGGTTTTCGGAAGCGTATGTTCAGGTTAAATCTTCAAGCTGCGATACTTTTTATATGATGACCGACGCTAACGGTTATGTGAATTTTTCTTATTTCTTTGAAGATACTTATATTGTCGCAGTATCAAAAGACTCTTACAACACGACATATTACAATGTTTATTTAAAACAAGGAGATACTCCGGCTCTCGAAGATTCAGTGTTCAATAACACCCAACCGAATAAACCAGTTTTAACATCTCCAATAAATAATCAGAATATCGATTACAACAATTATACAATGCAATGGACGTTTTCAGATCCGGATGCCGGCGACCGACAAAAACAGATATTAATACAAATCGATACTAATCCGGCAATGACCAGCGTTAAATATGAAACTACGATAGTTACGTATGCGGCGCAGTATTCGACTCCTTTCACGCTTAATGACGACGAGACATACTGCTGGAGAATAAAAGTTTGGGATTCGTTTGATTCTTCAAGCGAATGGTCGGATACGGGAATTTTTTATGTGAGAAAATTTATTGCGTCAATAAATTTAGACGGAAAATTTGTTTGGGGCGAATGGCCGGCTAATTCGGTTTTACCAGCATACGGATTAACCAAACCCGATGATTTCAGAATAATATGGGACGCCAATTATATTTATATTGGAATGAATAAAGGCGCAGCGTTTGAAAACGACAGCGTATATATTTACATAGATACTGATTATGCTTCAACGAATAACGGGATAAATATTGCAGAAAGCATAAACGGAGTTCAGCATAATCTTCCGTTTAACGCCGATTATGTTTTAATTTTTCATACTAATTCAAGCGCTAACGCGGTAACGTTGAAACGCTGGAACGGTTCATGGACTGCAGCGAATTTTACCGGAGCCGGAGCAAGATACGTTTCAGGCGGCGGCATAGAAATAAGAATTCCTAAAACCGATTTAGGCAATCCGGCAAAAATGAGAATACTGTTCACAGCGGTTAATGGAACCACAAACTGGCTATGGGCGGTCAGTCCGAATTCAAATAATATAACGTATTCAGACGGTTCTGGAATAAGCGCAATTAATCTTACATCCTATTTTGAATATAATGATATTAATTCGATTGTTGAATGGAACAGTAAAATATTTACAAGAAACACTCAGTCAATTGCGACGTCGGCTGATACGGTTATTCTGCCGTTCACTCCGGTTATAGACGCGACAAAAGATCCGGGCTGGGGAGACACTCCGTTTCTTGACGGTTCAAACATCGGGAAAAATCCCGGCGGCATAACAGGCGACGACGGAAAATCGCTTGATAAAG
Source organism: bacterium (assembly GCA_036733285.1). Lineage (GTDB taxonomy): Bacteria > JAGOBX01 > JAGOBX01 > JAGOBX01 > JAGOBX01 > JAGOBX01. The sequence continues at coordinate 554 of DAINAU010000214.1, read as the reverse complement.
GGTTGTGCAGGGATTTATATATAACGAACGACGTTAATAATCTATATATCGGCTGGGAAGCGGTAGGCGACCATTTTTTCAGAGACGTTGACGGTTCGGAAAAATCAGCGAATTTCGGGTTCATCCTTTTTACCGACACATATCCGGACGGAATATCTCACGACCCGTGGGGGTCTGATAATTCCGAAGGGAAACGGACTACGCGCGTTATAAATTATTCGCCTGATTTCTGGATAAACGGCTGGGTTTCGTATGGAAACGACGATTTCGGCGGATTTTATTTATTCGGCAAAAACGGAACAAACTGGAATTCTGGAACAGCTCTTGTAAGCGGAACCGATTATAAAGTTTCTGTAAACGGAAAATGGGGAGAATTGAAAATTCCGTTGAATTCGCTTGGAATAAACGTAGGCGATAAAATTGGAATAATATTTTTCGGAAGACATCAGGAAAAAAATTACGGGATAAACGACATATCTCCATATTATTTTGAGAGCGCCGGTTATCCTGTAAGCGACTGGGCTTCAACGCTCGCGGTAATAGATGCAACTAAA
>DAINAU010000213.1:0-6533 GCA_036733285.1 bacterium | reverse complement strand
TTTCTTATCCGAAGCATTATTTTTATCGGACTTTTATTTTACTCGTCGATTTTGGTTCAGAGACAAACGAAAAATAAATTATTTGCATTTTGCCGATTTTAAATTATACTTTTTAATAGAAATGCCAAAAAGCGTTTTTATAATTGAAAAATTATCGAGGCAGAATACTGATTCCGAACAATTTTTCAAACGCGCAAAATTTTGCGTAGCATTTTTTGGATTTAACTGAGGAGCTTGATTTATGAAAGTTTTAGTGACAGGCGGAGCGGGTTTTATCGGTTCGCATATAGTAGATTTATTGATCGAGAAAGGTCATAACGTTACAATATACGACAATCTTGACCCGCAGATTCACGGCGCAAAACGCGAGATTCCGGCTTATTTGAATAAATCTGCCGAATTTATTTTCGGCGACGTCCGCGATAAAGAAAAACTATACGAAGCCGTAAAAAACGCTGAAATAATTTTTCATAAAGCCGCCGCAGTAGGCGTCGGTCAGAGTATGTATCAAATAGAACATTACGTCGACGTCAATACTCGCGGAACAGCGGTTTTGCTTGATATTCTTGTCAATAAAAAAAACAAAGTGAAAAAATTAATTGTAGCCGCTTCTATGAGCAGTTATGGTGAAGGATTATATAATTGCAAAAAATGCGGGAAAGTATTTCCTGAAATCAGGACTGAAAAACAATTGAAAGAAAAAAAATTCGAATTGTTCTGCGGCGGATGCGGCGCGGAACTCCAGCCGCTTCCTACGGACGAAGAAAAATCAAGGGATTCGGTCTCGATATACGCCATAACAAAAAAAGATCAGGAAGATATGTGTTTGAATATAGGCAATGCTTATAAAATTCCGACAGTAGCGCTGAGATATTTCAACGTATACGGCCAGAGACAATCCGTTTCAAATCCTTATACCGGAGTTGTAGCTATTTTCGCTTCAAGATTGTTGAATAATAATCCTCCGATTATTTACGAAGACGGTCTTCAGACAAGAGATTTCATTAACGTAAAAGATATCGCAATAGCAAATCTTCTTGCTATGGAAAAATCCGAAGCCGATAATCAATATTTCAACGTGGGTTCGGGTTCGCCTATAACCGTAAAAAATATCGCCGAACAATTAGCCCTTACGCTCGGAAAAAATATCAAACCCGAACTTGTCAATAAATACCGGATTGGAGACGTGCGTCATTGTTTTGCCGATATAAATAAAATCCAAAAAGCTTTGGGGTTTTCGCCTTCAGTGAATTTCGACAGCGGTATGAAAGAACTTTGCGATTGGCTGAAATCTCAAAACGCGGTTGATAAAGTGGAAGACGCTCAGCAAGAACTCGCGGATAAAGGTTTGATAGTTTAATTCATAAACTTTAATTGGATTTTTAAAAATACATTTTGCGCGTTCAAACAAAATTATTGCATTTTTCTGAATTTTATTGAATAATAAACCCAAATTTATAAGTAAACGGAGTTATATTGTCAAATGAAATACGTTTCAGTAATCGGGTTGGAAATTCACTGTCAGTTAAGCGTTAATACAAAAATATTCTGCGGATGTTCCGCAAAATTCGGAGCCGGACAGAATACCCGGACTTGTCCGGTATGCGCCGGATTTCCAGGAACTCTTCCGGTATTGAATAAAAAAGTCGTAGAATACGGAATAAAAGCCGGATTGGCGTTAAACTGCTCGATTCCTTCTTATAATAAATTCGACAGAAAAAATTATTTTTATCCGGACCTTCCCAAAGCTTATCAGATTTCTCAATTTGATAAACCTTTATGTTTAAAAGGAAACGTCGAAATCGCGGTAAACGACGAAATAAAAAAAATCGGAATAACAAGAATTCATCTTGAAGAAGACGCGGGAAAACTTATTCACAGTTCGGATTTTTCTTCGGCAGACAACAGTTTTGCCGATTACAACAGATGCGGAACTCCGTTAATTGAAATTGTGAGCGAACCGGATATGCGTTCTGCCGACGACGCATACGCTTATCTCCAGACTGTCAAACGCATACTTGAATACGCGGAAGTCAGCGATTGCAATATGGAAGAAGGCTCGTTGAGATGCGACGCAAACGTTTCAATAATGCCTGAAGGAAGTTCGACGTTCGGAACTAAAACCGAACTCAAAAATATGAATTCTTTTAAAGCGGTAAAAATCGCTATTGAAAGCGAAATAAAACGGCAGATTAATGAATTGGAATCTGGCGGAAAAATAATTCAAGAAACAAGATTGTGGGACGAAGCCGCCGGAATAACAAGGGCTATGCGGTCTAAAGAAGAAGCGCAGGATTACAAATATTTCCCCGAACCCGATCTTGTTTCAGTAGAAATTGAAAATGAATTTATAGAAAACGTCAGAAAACAAATTCCGGAACCGCCCAGGACGCGAATGTTAAGATTTATGAACGAATACGGATTAAACGAACAGGAAGCGGAGGTATTGACCGCTCAAAAAAAAATTGCCGATTATTTTGAAAACACAGTAAAAATCAACCAAAACCCGAAAAAGAACGCCAACTGGATTATGGGCGATTTTATGTATTTACTTAAAGAAACCAAAACTGAAATTAATAATTCTAAAATTGCGCCGGAACATCTTGCCGAACTTGTGGATTTAATCGAAAAAAATACAATTAACGGGAAAATGGCAAAACAGATTTTTCCTGAAATGTTTGAATCCGGAAAAAAAGCCGCCGAATTAATAAAAGAAAAAAATCTCGTGCAAATAACCGACGTTTCTGAAATTGAAAAAATAGTCGACGGCGTAATCTCTCAAAATAAGGAAGTGTTCGAACAACTTAAATCCGGAAAAGAAAAAGCCAGAGGGTTTATCGTCGGACAGGTTATGAAATTATCCAAAGGCAAAGCTAATCCGGCTTTAGTCAATGAAATATTAACAAATAAAATTCGATAAGGCGCGTTATAAAAATGAAAAAAAGAATAGCTGGAAACATCAGATTATTAAATTCATATTTATCCGAAAATGAAAACGGAATCATCGATTCGGTTGAAAAAATCGCGGCAAAAATTATTGAAACCCTCAAAAACAGCCGTAAAATTTTAACTTTCGGAAACGGAGGCAGCGCAGCGGACGCTCAGCATTTTGCCGCGGAACTTGTCGGAAGGTTTATGCTTGAACGCAGTCCGTATCAAGCGATTTGCATAAACGAAAATATTTCCAACCTAACGGCTATAGCGAACGATTATGGTTATGAGCGCGTTTTTGAGCGTCAGATTAATGGATTATGCAAACGCGGAGACTTGATTTTATGTTATAGCGCTTCCGGAAATTCTCCTAATATTCTGAAAGGCGTCGAAGCGGCAAAATTAATCGGAGCGTTCGCTATTTCTATGACCGGATATTCCGGCGGAAAGCTTTCGAGTTTAACCGATATGAATTTTAACGTTTCAATAAACAACACGGCGAGAGTTCAAGAGGTTCACTGTCTCGCAAATCATCTGATATGCGAAATCGTCGAGGACACCCTGAAATAAAAATATGAACAAAAAAGGTTTTATTTTTTTTTTCAAATCTAAAATTTCCGTCGTAGTATTCTCAAACAAATCTTTTGAAAAAAAAGATTTTGAATTTTCTGATTTCTCAAATCGTTCCGAAACGCTTTTAAAACTTTTAAAAAAAACGTTATTTACGGTTGTTTTATCCGGAGATTATTATTACAATTTAAAAACCGAGATTAAAATTTCAGACGTCGATTCGTTAAATAAAATTCTCCCGAATATCATTTCAAATTTTCATTTTGAGAAAAATAATCTTTTTGAATTCGAACCCGCAATTTATAATATCGACGTTTTAAAAAATTCAGTTTTATGCTCATATATTTCCAAAGAAAAACTTAATCAAATTCAGGGCGTATTGACAGGCGTCAAGATTTCAGCTATCAATATTACGACCATGCATTATTTTTTAGCTGAACATATAAAACAAAACAAAATCGTTTCAAATGAAAAAAACGAATACAATTTTTATTTTAAAACCGACGGTTTGCTTTACGTTATTAAATTAGACGAAACCGACAAAATAGAAAGCATCTCAAATTCCAAAATTCGTGAAAAAGATTTGCCGGCGATAAAAACGCTTTCTGATCCGTTGAACTCGAATGATAATTTTCAATTTGAATCTGCCAATATTATTTTCAAAAATCTAAATGAAAACTATAAATTCGCCTCGTTTATAAAGAAAAACAATTTTGAATTCGCGGATTTCATAAATTTTCAAAAAGAAATAAATAAAACCACCATATTGCTTTGCGTTATCATACTCATACTTTACGCTGTCTATTCCTTTGCCATTTATTCAAGACAAAAAAATATATACGCTTCAGCGAAAAAAAATCAGCTTGAAATCTTTAGAAAAAATTTTCCCGATGAAAAACTCGTAATCGATCCATTGAATCAAACTAAAAATTTGCTTATAAAAAAAAGAAATCAATTGAACGAGCTTTATAAAAACACTCCAATCGCGGCGGATTATAACATACATTTGAACGCGGCTTTTGATGTATTAAATAAGTATTCGGTTCGGCTGAAACAGTTTTCTTTAAAGAACAATACTGTTACATTAACCGGAGAAGCCGAATCCATAAGCGACATTGACAAAATACATTCTGAACTTAAAGAAAAACTTAAAGGAGCCGAGTCTGTAAAAATTATAAATTCAAAATATAAAAATATTTTAACCAACACCGGCGCCGAATTTGAAATATCCATAATTTTAAAAGCGGCGGCGTTGTAAACATGGAAATTTCAAACGCTACTTTAATAAGAGAAATTGATAAATATACCGTCGAAAAATTAGGAATACCCGGAATTATTTTAATGGAACAAGCGGCTTCAGGATGCGCCGATGAAATAATAAAAATCTTAGCGGAAAAAAAATTCGATAGAATCATAATAGCCGCGGGTTCGGGCAACAACGGCGGCGACGGATTTGCGATATGCAGGCGTCTTTTATACCACGGATTCAACTGCGAAATACTGCTTGCCTGTTCAGAATCAAAAATCAAAGGCGACGCTTTGACAAACTTAATTATTTTAAAAAATTTGGGAATCCGCATTTCTCAATTTTCAGCGGACAATTTTGACGCCTCATATTTAGATAAGTCAATAATCATAGACGCCATTTTAGGAACCGGCGCAACCGGAAACATTAAACCGGAAATTTCAAAATTAATTAATCAGATTAACCTGTCGAATTGTTTTAAAGTCTCAATAGACCTCCCTTCGGGATTATCTGAAAACCCTGAAAATCCTGTGGTAAAATCGGATATGACTCTGACCATAGGACTTTACAAAGATATTTTATTCAGCGATAAAGGCATAGAAAACTGCGGAACTATAAAACTGGTTAACATTGATTTTTTTGAAAGCGTCATATCGCGGTTTTCGCGTAAAACATTCGCTAACGAAATATCAAAACAATTTTTAATTGATTTGATTCCGCCCGAAAATTCAAACAAACATTCTGCGGGAAAAATTCTAATCGCGGCGGGTTCTGAAAAATATTCGGGGGCTGCGGTTCTCGCCTGCAAAGCCGCCGTTGAAAGCGGCGCGGGACTCGTCTACTGCCTTTGCGAAGAAACGACTTTAAATTGCGTAAAAATCAACGTTCCCGAAGTCATAACCGTAAAATTGGATTCGGACGAAGGCATAATAAATTTTTCGGAATTCAACAAGCGAACCGTTGAAAAATATTTAAACGCCGCAGATTCCATTCTGATAGGCCCTGGTCTTGGAACAAGCCTTGATTTATTCGAACTGGTAAAATTCGTTATGATAAAATCGACGGTTCCCGTAGTAATCGACGCCGACGGACTAAACAATATCGCTGGAAAAATCGATTTTAAATATATAAATGAAAACGGAACTTTTATATTGACTCCGCATCCCGGAGAATTTTCCAGATTAACCGGATTAAATAAAACTCAAATTCAAAACGACAGAATTAATTCAATCGACGCATTAAAATTAAACAAAAACTCAATAATAGTTTTAAAAGGCAAATATTCCATAATATCGGATTCGGAAAATAAATACGTTAATTTCACAGGCAATTCTCTTTTATCAACCGCCGGCTCCGGCGATGTCCTCGCCGGAATAATAGCGGCTTATTGCGCAAGAGCAAAAAAATATGAAACGCTTGAAACAGTCAGAACCGCGGCGTTCATTCACGGAGCCGTTTCGGATTATTTGAAAAATTTCGAATCCAGAAACTCAATGAAAGCAGCGGATATAGTTTCAAAACTAAATAAAATTACAGCTTTAATGATTAGTTCGGATGACAAAAAAATTCTTAACCCTTTTTAATTTAAAAAAATTATATTTCTGATTTTAAAAATATTGGCTATTTTCCCAAAAATTGTTGTTAAATCATCGATTTATCAACAATTTTCAATACTTTGTATAAAATTTTGTTGATGATTGTTATATATTTGTTTTAAAATCAAGCAATTAGCTTAATTTCACATAACCAGAAGTCAAATCAGCTAAGTCATTAAAAATAAATAAGA
>DAINAU010000212.1:0-6601 GCA_036733285.1 bacterium | reverse complement strand
TTATTCTTAATCCCGACGGCGATGATAATAATTTTTCTTCTGACTGGTCTATCGATCCCACTCCCACACAGGGTTTTTCAAATATTTATATAATTCCGCCTTCCGCTCCGGAAAGCTTTCAGTCCGTGGCTGGAAATAATTTTGTTAATCTCTCTTGGACCGCCGCTTCGCAAGGCGATTATCCGGTTGCCGGATATAATGTCTACCGCAGAATTTCAAGCGGTTCTTATAATTTACCGTTAAACGATACTACAATTGTTTCTACCGAATACGGGGATTATACCGCTGAAAATGGAACGCTATATTTTTATATTGTCAAAACTATTGACGAACAAAATAATTTAAGCGGCGCTTCCGCCGAGGTTTCAGCTTCACCGCAAGCGCCTCTGCCTGAAGGTTCGCATATTGTTATAAATGAAATTATGTTCGACCCCTCGGGCGCGGAACCGGATTACGAATGGATTGAACTCTATAATCCAACCGATACTTGTTTCAACATAAGCGGATGGAAACTTACTGACGGCGAAGGAATTTATACGGTTCCCGATAGTTCCCTAATGGCGCCATATACCTATAAAGTTTTCGGTTATTCTCCGCTTGCCGCAGGCGGTAATGCTGATTTCATTTACGGCGGTTATACGAGCGGCGTTATTTCATTAAATAATACTGCGGATAATGTAATTTTAAAAGACTCTTCAAATTTAATTATCGACGAACTCGATTATAACGGCAATTGGGGAGGTTCGGCTCCTAAATCCTTATCAAGAAAATTCGCCGGTCAAAATACTAACGTTTATACAAACTGGGGGAAAAGCATTGCGGACGGCGGAACTCCGAAATTTCAAAACGACGTTGATACAATAATTCCCGTTATTACTCATACGCCTGTTACTGCGGCTCTTGCCGGAAAAGATATTGTAATACATTTTAAAGCTTCCGACAATATCGCATGGTATTCCGGTAAAAAACCTTCTTTATATTATAGAACTACCGGCGATACTGAATATGTTTATGTCGATATGGCTGGAATTTACGACGATTATTCGGCTATAATTCCTTATTACGATGTTACAATATCCGGAGTTCAATATTATTTCACTATCGAAGACGAATTTAATAACAAAGCGTCCAAACCCGATAACTTTCCCGAAACCAATCCGTATAATATAAATGTTTTTGACAGTTCATTTACGATTGTCATAAACGAGATAATGTTTGACCCCCCGCAAAACGAACCTGCGGAAGAATGGATTGAATTATATAATTTCGGAACCGAATCCCTTGATATTTCCTGCTGGATTTTAACCGACGGCGAAGGGACGTTCACAATTCCGGAAAACACTTTTATCGGCGCAAATGATTACTGCGTTTTAGCGTTCGGCGAAACCGCGGCGCAGGGCAATGCGGATATTGCCTACGGCGATTCAATGACAGGTCAGATAAATCTCAGCAATCTGTTTGCCGGACTCGGCTCGGATGAAATTATATTGAAAAATACTGACGAAATAATAATAGACGAAGTCGATTATAATGTTTTATGGGGCGGCGCAAACGGCAATGGTCCCAATTATCTTTCGCTCGAGCGTCTTTCTCCGTCCGGCGAATCTAACAACGGCGCTAACTGGTCTGCAAGTATGAACAAATACGGCACGCCCGGCATTCAGAACTCTCTGCATCTTATCTGGAATGTATGGACTGAACCGTCTCAAATAAATCCGGACGCAGGCGAAACCGCGGCTATCAGATACCGCTTATCCGAATCCTGTTCTGTCACAATCAAAATTTACGATAATTATAACGATTGTATAAAAACTCTAATCAATAACGAATACAAATCAACGCCCGATACTTATTATGTTTACTGGGACGGCAGAAACGAATCCGGCGATATTGAATATGGAATTTTCAAGTTCGAGATTCTCGCGGTTGACAGCTCCGCCCGCGAATCGCTGTATATATATAATCCGGCGCAGTTGATTACGCAATATCATCCCGCGACTTACGGCGAATACCGGGCATGGGCGGGCGAAGTTCCTATTATGAATTTTTATCTTAATAAACCAGCCATGGTATCATTGAAAATTAAAGAGGAATTATCCGGTAAATTCATAAGAAATCTAATCTCCAATATTCCGTTTGGTATAGGCGAATCAAGTTATGAATGGGATGCAAGAACCGACAGCGGTCTAAAAACCCCAAATCAAACTGTAACCAATATCGAAACTTCTGATATCGAAGGCAATATAATAATTGTCAGGAAACCTTTGAATATTTCAAATATCAAAACGTATCCTGCCGCTTATTTTGACGCGGCTGCGGGCGATTCGCAGAATCTTAGCTTTTTTATAAGCGATACTTCGACTGTAACTATCAAGATTTTTAGTGAAACCGGCGGTTATATAAAAGATTTATTAACGTCTGCCGTTCAATATCCCGGCATTCAATCTTTATACTGGGACGGTAAAGACGCTTCGAATAATATTTGTCCAGACGGAATTTATTATTTCAAAATTTCCGCAATCAATGGACAGGAAACTTTTGAAAAATTCGGCGAATGCTGTATTTATAATTTTTAAAAAATTAGCGTAGATTCGCGCGATTATCGGTTATGATTTTTACACGGATTATATTATTAAAAGGTTGGAAAGTTAGAAAGTTCATAAAGTTCTTAATGTTCGTAAAGTTAAAAAGTTTTAAAGTTTGAGTTATGGATTGAAGATTGAGAATTAACTTATGAATGATGAGTATTCTATATGAAAAGTTTGCGTTAGTTAATAATTAAAAATTATTCGCGTAGATTCGCGCGATTAGCGGTTAAAATGAAACCGCGAATAATGCTAATTTTCGCTAATAAAAAAAGGAGTTGTTCAGTTTGACTGATTTATTATATAAAGACGAAGTTTATAAAATTGTCGGCGCTGCATTCGAGGTGTATAATGAACTCGGCAACGGCTTTTTAGAAGCTGTTTATCAGGAAGCGCTGGAAATAGAATTCGATTTGCAAAATATAAAATTTATTCCGCAGAATGAATTGTCTATAAACTACAAAAGTAAAAAATTAAAACAAAGATATAAACCTGATTTTATTGTGTTTGATAAAATAATCGTTGAAATTAAAAGCATTAAAAAATTAACTGAAAATGATATTGCTCAAATAATTCATTATCTGAAAGCAACCGGTATAAAATTAGGTTTGTTAATAAATTTCGGTAATGCAAACAAACTGGAATGGGAGCGGATTATTTTAGAAAAAAATATTCGCGTAGATTCGCGCGATTAGCGGTTAAAAAATAAACCGCGAAATAACGCGAATCTGCGCGAATAAATTAAAATATGTTTTAAATTGGCGATTTATAAAACGGAGGTATTTAAAATGAATTCTAAAATTAAATTTCTCGGTTTCATAATTTTAGTGTTGCTCGCTTGTATTTCTAATATTGAAGCTCATAAACCAAAACCGCCGAAATGTCCGAAAAACGGTACAGAATGTTCTACTTGCAACAGCGGCGGCTGTAATTTTGAAATGCATATCGGTTTGCAGGGCGGCGAACTTCAAATAGATGTCGCTGATTTCAGAATCGAAGGCATTGGTCAGACAGTTGAAATTCGACGCAGTTATGCAAGCAATTCAATTATAAATAATCCGTTCGGTTATGGTTGGACTTCGAATTTTGATTATAAACTTGTTCAAAATATTTCCGGTTCTATTAATATTTCCAATAACGATGATGTCAGAGTTTATAATAGAAATTCCGATGCTTCGTATTCGCCCGCGCTTATAAACGGCAATAAACTTATAAAAAATATCGACGGTTCATTTACTGAAACTTTAGAAAATAAATCTAAATATACTTACGATACCGCAGGTTTATTGATTAATATTCAGGATAAAAATAATAATATTTTGACGCTTAATTATTCGGATAATAAATTGTCATCCATAATTGACGCGGCAGGCAGAACAACTTCATTCATCTGGACAGGCAATTATATCACGCGCATTACTGACCCGGCAAACAGAGATTTCAATTATTCATATTCAAATGGTAATTTGATTTCTTTCACCAATCCTGCGGGCTACACTTATTCTTTTCAATATGACGCCAACCGCAGAATAACTAAAATTACTGACCCGTCAAGTTATGAAACATTATTTACATACAACTCCAAAGGCGAAGTTATCAGCCGCAGAAATGTAGATGGAGATTATAGATATTATTTTTATACGCAGGTTGATACGCGACAGATAACGCAAATAACGCTTGAAAATGGCGACGTCTGGACATTTGAATTTGATAACAATTTTAATTATTTATCGCGCACCGACCCTGCCGGCAATAAATGGTCAAATGTTTACGGAGCGTTCGGTTTGCCGATAGGCGAGCGGCAGCCGGACGGTTCAATCAGAAAATTTAATTACGATTCCAATGGAAATGTGATTGCCGAAAAGAATGCCGTTAATAAAGTCAATTATAAAATCTACGACGATATGAATAATTTGATAAAGGAAATAGATGCGAACGGAGACAGCGAATTATTTGAATACGACGCCAATAATAATCTTGTAAAACAAATCGATAAACTTGGAAATTATGAAGAATTTGTTTATAACGGATACGGTCTGAAAACGCTATTTAAAGATAAACGCGGAAATAATTGGGAATATACTTATAATTCAAACGGCTATCTTGAAACCGAAATCGATCCGCTCGACAACGTTCAAACTTACGGTTACGATATTATCGGAAATAAAACAAGCGGGCGCGATGCGAATAACCAGACGACATATTATACTTATGATTTGGTGAACCGGATAATACAAATCACGCATCCGGATGAAACCGTTATTCAAAAAGAGTATAACTGTTGCGGATTAAAAAATATTACTGATGAAAACGAGAATATAACTTCATACGAATACAACAAAAAAAATTACGTAAAAAAAATAACTGACGCGCTTGGAAATTATATTGAATATAATTATGATAAACTCGGCAATAAAATCAGCGAACGCGATAAATGCGGCAATTATACATATTTTGAATATGATAAAACCGGCGGATATACGGATAAACCCAATCCGAACCGGCTTATAAAAATCATCGATTCCGACAGTAATGCAATCCAGTTTGTTTATGACGCTGACGGCCGGAAAATAGCGGAAACAAATAAAAACGGAGATACTACTTTTTTTGAATACGATATTGAAGGACGCTTGATAAAAATAATAGACGCGCTCGGCAATATTTCTGAATTCGCATACGACGCGCTCGGCAGAAAAATATGCGACACTGACGCGGCTCAAAACACGGTTTATTACGAATACGATAAACTCAATAGAATTTACAGGGAAATCGACGCAAACGGAAATTATGTTGAATACGGTTACGATGAAAACGGCAATCAAATAAGCGTCAGAGATAAACGCGGAAATGTTACTTATTATTATTTTGATGAAGCAAACCGTCTTGTCAAAGTCAAAGACCCGCTGAATAATGAAACCGAATATTCTTACGACGGCGCGGGAAATCAGTTGACAACTAAGGACGCTCGTAGTAAAATTACAACTAATGAATACGACAGCCGCAACCGGCTGATTAAAATTATAAACGCCCTGAACAAAGAAACAAGTTACGCATATGACGGCGTTGGAAATAGGACTGCTATGACTGACGCGAATAATAAAACTACAAATTTTTATTACGATGCATTGAACCGCTTGATTGAAACAAAAAATGCGTTGGACTTATCGGTTTTTAATGGTTATGACGCAAACGGGAATAAAACCTGCGATACTGACGCGAACGGAAATATTACTGTTTTTAAATTTGATAAGTTTAACAGATTGACAGAAGTTCAAAATGCGAAAGCGGATACTACTGGTTATGAATATAATGTTTTGGGAAACAAAACCAAAATGACTGACGCGAACGGAAACTCAAATTATTATGAATACGATAAACTCGGCAGATTGATAGCGACAGCAGACCCTGACGGAGATACGATTTATTACAACTATGATTCTGCGGGTTTATTGATTAGCAAGACAGACGCGAACGGCGTAACGATAAATTATGTTTATGATAATTTGAAGCGTTTGACTAATGTGGATTATCCGGGAACTGACAGCGATGTTATTTATACATACGACGTCAATGGAAATCGCTTGACAATGCAGAATGACTGGACGGATTTTGAATGGACGTATGACTTCAATAATAAAATGTGTACGCAGAAAAATAATGTTTTGAATAAAACAATAAGTTATACTTACGATGCGAATGGAAATCGACTGACTATGACAGACGGCGAAAACGGCGTTACGAATTATACGTATGATGATATAGATAGATTAACTCGCATACAAAACCCTGATTATGAAAACACGGATTATGCTTACGGCGACGCAGGCGAAAAATTACTACAGACAAACGCGAACGGCACGCGGACTGAATATTTTTATGATGATTTGTATCGATTGGTTATAATGGCGAATAAAAAAAATAATGGAGATACGATTTCAAGTTTTGAATATTCTTATGATAGTGCGGGAAATCGTTTGAGCAAAATTTATGAAAACGGCGACACTGAAATTTACAAT
>DAINAU010000211.1:0-6613 GCA_036733285.1 bacterium | reverse complement strand
TTACTTCGCGAAGTTAACCCGCGCTATATTTTATTTATCATACCATCTCCTTTTTAACTAAAATTTTGGTGTCGCCGTTGTCCGCAGGAATCATCTCCGTAGAATATCCGCAGGTTTTCGCTATCCTTTTTATATTGCCTTCGGCAACAGGGTCGTCCACTATTATTTCAAATTCTGCGCTTCCTGAGTTTATACAATTCCGGCATAAGGCCACCGGTTGCGGGCAGGATAGTCCGCGAGCGTCAATGATTTTCTTTTCCATAATTCTCTCCTGTAAAATTAAATTTTTCAAAATTGATTTCTTTTTTTAAATAACAATGTTCTACGTCTTTAAAAACCGGAATAAGAATTTTTTCTAATGAATTCAAATCTTCGGTTTCTATCATAATAGACATTCCGCAGTCTGATGAAATCTCGCGAGGGGTTGGAATTTTTTTCGACGTTATTCCGTTTGAATCAAGCGTCTTTGATATTTTTAATATCGTGTAATTCGAAAAAGCCGTTATTATTATTATCATAAACCCGCATCCCGAAAAAGCTCTATTGTAAAATCGATTTCGCTTTTTTTGTTGAAAAATCCGGGGCTAAACCGAAGAGTTCCGTTTGGGAAAGTTCCGAGAATTCTATGCGCCGCAGGCGCGCAGTGCAATCCCATTCTTACCGCAATATCATTATTGTCGAGTATTTGCGCGATTTGACAAATCTGTTTTTTTTCAGATAAGATAGAAATAATTCCGCAGTTTTCATTTTTATGATTTCCAATAATGCGTATAGATTTAAGATTATTTAATCCGGCGATTAAATAATCGGCAAGCTCTTTTTCGCGTCGGAAAATTTCAGCGACGGTTATTTTATTAACATAATCAAGAGCCGCGTTCAACCCCGCGATTCCGCATAAATTCATAGTGCCGCTTTCAAATTTATCCGGCAGAAATTCAGGTTGATATTCCGATTCAGATACGCTGCCTGTCCCGCCGTAAATCAGAGTATTAAATTTAATATCTGAATTAATATAAAATCCTCCGGTTCCATGAGGACCGAGCAGTCCTTTATGTCCGGGAAAACAAATTATGTCAACCGCCGTATCGCCGATATGCATTTCCCGCTTTCCTAATAATTGCGCGGCGTCAAGAATAAAAACCGCTCCGTGTTTTTTTGCGAGCTCCGCCAATTCGCGATACGGAAAAATATATCCGGTTACGTTTGAACAAGCGGAACAAACTACCGCGTCTATTCCTTTTTTTAGTTGCCGTTCAAAGTCGCTTATATCGGCTCCTTGCTCTGAACAACCAAAGAAATTCAGAATAATTTTTTTTTCTTTTTCAAGATAACGGAGAGGTCTCATCGCGGCATTATGCTCCATTCCCGAAACTAAAACTTTCATTCCTTCTTTTAAATATCCGAATAATACCGTATTAATCGCTTCCGAACAATTATTTGTAAATATAAGTTTTGAACTATCCAGTCCGCCTATAAACAAAGTCAGTTTTTCTCTGACGTCGAATACAAGTTCGGATAATTTTATTGAAATTTTGTGCGACGCCCTGCCAGCGTTGCCGCCGTAATTTTTCAATAAATCGCTCATTGCCTCCGGAACGCCCGGAGCTTTTGGAAAAGACGAAGCCGCATTATCAAAATATATCATTTCGATATATTTTATAAAATATATCGAAAAAAATCAATGTAATAATTAACGTTGTAAATTGTAATCGAAAACTGCCACAAGATTGTAATTGAAAAGCGACACTCGGCTGCGCCTTCTTTGAAGGCGAGATCAGTTTTGGGATTTGGGCAGTTTTTCAAATCATTTCTCAGCTTATTGTAAAAACTGCAAGAACCCTAAAAATGCCTAAGCCGAATTTCATCGGAAAAGGATAACCGAATAATTTGTTTTTAATCCTTTTCGGAAATTCGGCTTAGGATTAGAAAAGCGAATACGTTTCTGATTCAGGCAAATCTTCAAGGCACTTGAATTTGTTGAGTTCTTCCAAAACTTTTTTATTGACTTTGCAGCGTTGGCAGAAATCCGAGATTGTTCTGAATTCTTCTTTTTTTCTTTCATTAACAATATTTTCAGCCGCTTTCAGACCAAGACCTGGAATTGATACGAGAGGAGGTAGAATCTCTCCGTTATCAACGAGCGATTTTTGAGCGAGCGATTTTTTTATATCAATATTTTTTATTCCAATTTTTCTTAATTTCAATTCTTTAACAACTTCAAGTATAGTCATTTCGACGCGCTCTTTCTGGGTTAAAGAATATTTGTCTTTTTGCCTTTGTTTTAGCAGAGCCGCGACTTGTTTGGCGTCCATAAGCAAATATTCAATATTCAGCAAATCGGACTTAATCGTTAAAAAAGACGCGTAAAATTCAACCGGAAAATGCGCTTTGTAATAGGAGATTTTATAAGCCATTACAACATACGCGACAGCATGAGCTTTTGGAAAAAGATATTTTATTTTTTGACAAGAATTTATATACCATTTTTGCACTCCGCATTCGGTCATACTTTTAATTTCATCTTCGTTTAAGCCTTTTCCTTTTCTGACATTTTCCATAATTCTAAAAGCTTTATGAGGTTCCATACCTAAATTTATTAGGTAAAGCATAATATCGTCGCGAGCTGAAATAACCTGATTTAACTTGATTTTTCCGCTTCTAATTAAATCCTGAGCGTTATTCTGCCATACGTCAGTTCCGTGCGATAAACCGGAAATTCTAATAAGTTCTCCTATATTCGACGGTTTTGTGTCTTCAAGCATTCCTCTGACAAATTCAGTTCCAAATTCAGGAACTGCAAAAGTCGCGGTTTTGGAATCAATATCCTGTTCTTTCAATCCGATGGATTTTGTCGACGAAAAAAGTTCGAGAGTTTTTTTGTCGTCGTAAGGAATATTGTTGAAATCAAATCCAGTATATTCCTTTAAGAGTAAAAGCTGCGCAGGATCGTCCTGTCCAAGCATATCGAGTTTTACGAGCTGATTCTCCATTTTATGATAATCAAAATGAGTAGTGATAACGTCGTCGGCGGTTCTATCAGACGGATACTGAATCGGACAGAACTCGTAAATTTCTTTGTCTTTCGGAACTATAATCATCCCCCCGGGATGTTGTCCGGTAGTTTTTTTCACGCCGAGACATCCGGCTGATACGCGCGCTTTTTCAGCGGAATTCCAAGTTAATTTGCGTTCGTCGACAAACTTTTCCGCTATCATTTTAGCTATTCCTTCTGATATTGTGCTTATTGTTCCGGCTCTGAATACGTTTTCTTTTCCAAAAAGTTCTTCCACGTATTTATGAATAACCGGCTGATAATATCCGGGGAAATTCAAATCTATATCAGGAACTTTGTCGCCTTTAAATCCGAGAAAAACCTCGAAGAAAATATCATAACCGTCTTTTATCATCTTAACGGAACAATCATCGCATAGTTTATCCGGCAAATCTACGCCGACGATAAATTCTTTAGGAACGTCGAAAAAAGATTTTTTACATTTTGGGCAAACATAATGCGGTGGCAGAGAATTAACGTCGGTTATTCCGGCAAGAAACGCCACAAACGAAGAACCCACCGAACCTCGCGACCCGACTATAATGCCGTCGTCGTTGGATTTTTTTACTATTTTGTGAGCCAGCAAATACAGATTAGCAAACTGATTTTTTATTATAGCCGTAAGCTCTTTTTCAAGTCTTGATTTAACTATGTCCGGCAGCGGGTCGCCGTAAATTCTATAAGCTTTTTCATAAACTATGTCGGTAAGAATAGTATCCGCGTTTTCTATCCGGGGCGGATAAAACCCGTCAGGCACCGGCTTTACGTTTTCTATCATATCCGCAATTTTTTTCGGGTTATCTATTACTAATTTTTTAGAGTTTGTTTCGCCGAGATATTTAAATTCCTCGAGCATTTCAGCGGTCGTCTTAAAACATAAATTGGTTATATCGCGTTTTTCTTTCATTCCGATATAATGCTGAATCGCCATTCTGTAAATTCCTTCTTCAGGGTGTAAAAAATGAGCGTCGCTTGTAGCCGCGATTAATTTATTGACTTTTTCGCATATTGCAAAAAGCGATAAATTGAGTTTTTTAATATCGTCTTCGGATTCTACGCCGCATATGTTAAATGTTTTAAGAAATTTATTATTTTCAACGGGCATCAATTCGGCGTAATCGTAAAATCGCAATAGTTCAACGGTTCTGTCGACGGATTTTTTTTTCAAGATTGAAGAAAAAATTTCTCCTTGTTCGCAAGCCCCTCCGAAAATAAGACCGCTTCTAAGTTCGATAAATTTTTGTCTTGGAATTTTAGGAGTGTAATGCGAATAATTCAAATGGGCGAGCGAAACAAGTTTATATAAATTTTTCAAACCGGTCTGATTTTTTACAAGAATAATAATATGATTGGCGCCTTTGGTTTTCATAATAGATTCTGAAGTCTGATGCAGCGAATTAAAATCGTTTAATTCTGAAAAATCGTTTTTCCCGCCGTATTCAACTATTATTTTGTCAAAAAGATTTTTTAAAGTTTCCGGATTAATATTATTGTATAGAACATTAAGATTAAAGCTTGCGGTTTTGTTTGATAAATATTCAAGGTTGCCGGCATTCAATTCTCCATCGTCAATTCCGTAATAATCAAGGGATTGTTTTAAATAATGAGATTCGGGATTATTCTGTTTTTCGGAATCGTCATCGTCTGCATATTTGATATTCAAAAGACATATTTGTCTTAAATCAAATTCGGGTAAATTCAAATCAAACCCGCAAAAATCTTTTAAAGATTTAATTTGAATATTAATGTCGAATCCCGTTAAAACCGTATCTGCGCAGAATTTTTTAAATTTTTCAATAAGTTTTTCTTTTGAAGCCGCAAACTTAGCTGAAACCGGCAAATTTTCGGAATCGTCCGGCTCTAAATTTTTTGGAAATATTTTTTTCAATTGCGATTTTTTTTCTTCCAAAAAATATTCAAAAAGTTTCGCATTATTTTCGGTTGTTCGTAACGCTCTAATTCCCAAAATATTTTCAGAATATAAATTATCGGAAATTACCGACACAAAAGTTTTTGGGCAATCTGCGGAAAATTTTTTGTCTCCAAAACCGGAAAAAATATTTGATACGGCGTCAACAAGGTATCCTTCGACTCCGAGTATATGTTTTATGTTGTTTTTTTTGCATTTCTCGTAAAACTCGGGAAAATTATGAACGATACCGTGGTCGGTTATTGCGCAAGCAGTGTGATTCCATTGCTTTAGCGTTTTAATTAAATCGTCGACGTCTATCAAAGCGTCCATTTTACTCATATTCGTATGCAGATGCAGTTCTATTCTTTTTTCATCAGGAAACGAATCGGTTCTTGACTGCAAATCTATTTTATTTATGGAGTTTGGAATTATTACAAGTTCGCCGTTTTTGTCGAATCTTGTTTTTCCGTCTATTCTTACGCAGTCTTTATTGTTTATTCGCAAAGCGCGGCTTCCTTTGTAAACGCAATATATAGAATTCGTATAGTCGGTGATTATAAATTTTGTCAAAACCGAAACGCCGCATTGATTATTATCAAAAGATTTGAACTCGCGCGTTTCAACGTTTAAAACGGCTCCTTCAACCGCAATTCTGTTTTCTTCTCCGTCTAAATCGGATATTTTTATTATAGCGGCGTTTTTAATTTCTCTACCCAGTATAATGTGAGCGTTTTCAAGTGATTCATTTTCTATTCGTTTGATTTCTGATTTTACGGATTCCTGAGTCTGTATTCTAAACGCCTCGATTTCCTGAAAAAAATTTCCTTTTGTAAAAGTTACTTTAATATTCTGGTTTGTATCTTTTTTAACTAATTCATTAATCAAAATGTCGCAATTTTTCGACAAAACCAGATTAATGGAAATATCGGATTTTAATTCTATTATCAGCGTTTTATTTATATCGTCGTAAGTAAATCTGTTATGAGCCAGCGCTCCGCCTGCTGCAGGATGTTTTACTTTTAGGGCGCAAATAATATTTTGCCAGTTTTTATTCAAATATCCCAACATATCTTCCTTATTGGATTTTTGTTCGATAAGGTTTATGTTAAGTTTAACCGTATCAAAATTCATTTCTTTTTTTAAAATTGAATTGACAATATCTTTTTTTACGGCGTCGTCAATAATGATTTTAGAGTTTATATCAAGCTCCATAGCTTTGTTTAACGTATCTATTTTAATTCGTTCAAGTATAACGTCTTTTAAAATAGAACGGGTTTTTTCGCAAAAAGAAAATTCGCCTTTTAAAAGAACGTCTTTTTCGGGTTTAATGTAAAAAGTGGAATCCATAATTGGTTTTAACCTTAAATATGATTATTACATTATAAAAAAATTTTTGGTATTTTAGCAAAAATATTTTTTATGCTGTTAACAGCTTTTATAGTTTATTCAACTTGGTAATAATACTTTAAACAAAAAAAAAAACAATTATTTAACTTTTTAAAAAGGCGGACGAGCGCGGTCAAAAATTATTCCGGCAAATTCGTTACTATTCAGCTGCTTTTTTAAACCGTTAAAACGGTTTTAGTTTTTGTAGTATTTTTATAAACCCCGCAATTAATTGCGGGGTTTATAAAAGGCAAATCGTTATT
>DAINAU010000210.1:0-6648 GCA_036733285.1 bacterium | reverse complement strand
CAAACCTGAACGGCTGCCATAATACATTCCCGCTTATTACGCGAATCTTTGCGGATAATGCCGAAGAATCAGTTGCCGACAAATAATTATTTTTCAAATCAAAATTGGAATTTGCTTCGCAATAAACCAGCGAATCCGGATTTAAAGTAGAAGTTTGAATATTATTCGCAGTTAATGTATCTTCGGCGGCGCTGCCGGTAATAAAAATTTGATATGCTTTATTTTGGTTTATTTCATTTTGATAAATTTTATTGTTTGCTCCGGACGACATATATAAACCGTATAAGTCGTTTAAATTCGCGGAATTCTCTTTTATAATATTACCGGAACCGGTTAATCGAAAACCATATTGAGAATTTGAATTTGCAGTATTATTACTGATAATATTACTGTCAGATGAAATATACGCGCCTGAACCCGTATTTGCATTAGCCGAATTATTTGTAAAAGTAGTATAATGCGAATTCCGCAGATAATATCCGTATTGAGTATTAAAGCTTGCCGAGTTATTTGTAAAAATGCTATAGGACGAGCCTGCGTATGCTAAATAAAATCCCCTTGAATTTGAATCCGCAATATTAGCGGTAAAAATATTATTCGAACTTTCGTTTATTGAAAAACCAAAATTATTATTTGAAACCGCTTTGTTATTTGACAAAATATTATTATTTGAACCTTCTGAAAGAATAAACCCGTTATTCAAGTTATTATGAGAATAACAATTTACGATTGTATTCGAACAGCTTCCATCGCTGAAAACCAAACCGCCGTCGCAATTATCAACGGTTATATTTTCAATAACCGAAGTATCGGTATTATAAAAATTAATTCCGTAATAAGCGTTTGTTATCCGTAAATTTTTAATTGTTAAATTTGTCTGGGTATCCCCGTATATACCGTATCTGGCGTTATCTGCCGAATTGCCCGCATTAATTATCGTGGTCGCGCTGTCCGCTCCGATAAGCGAAATATTATTGAGATTCAATACTATTGTTTCGCAATATGTTCCAGCCGCAATATTAATCGTATCGCCTGTTATCGCTATTGCCAATGCCCCGTTGATTGTTTTTTTCGCATTGCCAGCGCCAGCCGCAAATCCGGCGTTTGCGTCATTACCCAAAGCAGTATCGACATAAATATTTGTACAACTGCGCGCCGCCGCTGTCGCGACCGCAGTTACTGACGGCGAATACCAAGATTCGTTATTAAATAACCTGCCGCTTGTATAATGCGAATCAAACGCGGTTACACGGTAGCAATATGTTTCGCCGGTTATCGCAGTCGTATCAATAAAAATTGGTAATTGATAATTGACAGTTGATAATTTATATTGATACCAGTTATTCGTATCTCCGTTTGTCAGTTGACTTGGTTTCGCTCGGAAAATATTATAACCCGCAAGTCCGGTTCCGCCGAGCGTCCCGCTGTAAACAGGCGTATCCCAGCTTATAGTTATTTGTCCGCCGACCGATGTGTCGGCGCCGAGTGTTGTTATAGCGTTAGGCGCAACAGTATCCGCGCCAGCCGCTGTGTCAATAGCCGCAAATTTGAACGGCTGCCATAATATTTTGTTTTTTTGGCTGCCCTCTATTCTGTTAGATATTACCGCGCTGTCGGTCGTTGACCAGTAATTATTATAAAACGCGAAAGTGTTTGCGGAAGTATTGAAAACCGCGGAATCAGGATTTAACGGAGACGCGCTCCAGTTGTTATACTCTAATGTATCGTTTGCAGATGTTCCTGATATATAAAATCCATATTTGAGATTTGAATCCGATGTATTTTGGCGTAATATATTATTTGAAGAATTATTAAGAAAAAAGCCGCCAAAATTTCCTTTATTGTTTGAGCTTACATTTCCGGTAAAATTATTATTTGACGAATTGTCAATATAAAATCCTTGAGCATTGTTATATAATCCCGAATTTCCGGTAAAACTGCTATTTGTTACGCCTGAAAAATTATAACCACAAGAACTATTATAAGAACTTGTATTTCCTGTTACCGTATTATTCGCGCCGCCAAGATAAAATCCAACGCCTTGATTATTTGAAGATGTATTATTATTCAAATTGTTTCCATTAGAACTGTCGAATGTAAAACCATCCACCAGATTATTCAAAGCCCTGTTTCCGCTGCAAACAGAATAATTTGAAGATGTTAAATAGAACCCGTATTCAGTATTATTTAACGCGTTATTGCCGGTTAATGTATCATAATGCGAATCATAAATATAGAATCCGTAATTTGAATTATTAATAGCCGTATTTCCGGTCAGAGTAATTTTACCTGAAGATTCAAGATTAATACCGTATGAAGAGTAATTTAGATAACAGTTGGTTATTGAATTATTATCCGAACCGTTTGTTAAATACATTCCAAAACCGCCGTTTTCGTATCCGCTCGAATCGCATCTGATGTTTTCTAAAACCGAAGAATCGATATTATCAAAATATATACCGTAATTACAGTCCAAAATCCACAAATTTTTAATTGTCAGATTATTTACGCCGTTTGCTGAAATTCCATAATCCGCGCCGCTCATATATGACCCGGGCGGGTCGATTTTTGTTGTAGTAGAATCCGCGCCTATAAGCGAAATATTGCTTTTGTTCGGATAAACTATTTCGCTGTATGTTCCTGCCGCTATATTTATAGTATCGCCTGCCATCGCGATAGCCATTGCGCCGGCAATGGTTTTTTTTGCCCCGCCCGCGCCCGGAGCCAACCCGCTGTTAGCGTTATTGCCTAATGCAGTATCGACATATAAATTAGCCGCCAAACGGGGAACCTGCGCTATCGCGCCTGCGGAATACCACGATTCATTATTAAACGCCGCGCCATTTATATGACTGTCAAACGCCGTTACGCGGTAATAATATGTCAAGCCGCCCGTAACGCTGTTATCAGTATAAACCGTATCGTTTTTAGAAACAGTAGTCAGATAGAACGCCTGCCAGTTTTGAGTATCGCCGTTTGTCAATTGCGTTGATAAAGCCCTGTAAATTTTATAGCCCGCAAGTCCAGTATCGCCTGTTCCGGAATAACTTGACGCCGTCCATTTTATAACAACCCGATTTATAACGGATGTGTCAACGCTGTTTATTGCGACGGTTCCGGGCGCCGTAGTATCGACGCCGCTTAAAGTGTCCGCCTGCGAAAACCTGAAGGGTATATATTGAATTTTAGTTTTATACGGTCCGGCGAGCCGGCTGTTTATTACGCCACTGTCGAAAGTTGACCAGTAATTATTCGTCATGTCCATGATTTGATTCGCTTTATTATACGCTAATGAATCCGGATTTGTTGACGAAGTTTTTATATTATTGCTCCAAATAAAATTCGGCGATGAGGCCGCATCTACATATATCTGATAATATTTATTATTTAAAATTTCATTTTGACTAATAAAATTGCTGCCATAGCTGCCAAAATAAATACCATACGAATCGTTTGAATTCATTACATTATTGGTAATGATATTGTACCTGCCGCCTATCGTGATACCCTTATTATTATTATTAAGTATATTGCCGGAACAATTACAACTATCAGAACTACTGATAGATATGCCGGCGAAAAAATTCGAATCAGCTCTGTTGTTTGTAAAAGTATTATAATCAGAAACATAATCAGCTTGAAAACCATAATATAGATTTGAATTAGCCGTATTGCCGGATAAAGTGTTATATTTTGAATAGTACAATAATCTGAATCCATGATGACTATTTGAATTAGCCGTATTATTTGTAAAAGTATTATAATTCGAATAAGTAGTAAAATAACCGGTCCAGTTTGAATTCGCGGTATTATTTGTCAAAATATTATAAGATGACGAGTCAAAATAAAAACCCCAGTTAGACATAGAATTTGCCGTATTGTTTGTAAGTATATTATACGACGATGTATCAAATTCAAAACCAGTGGTTCCTGAATAGGCGTAATTGTTTAATATGCTATTATAATGCGATGATAAAAAAAAACGGACGCCATACTCATTATTTTCTAAATAGCAGTTCCTGACTGTGTTCGAACAACTGCCATTTGCAATATAAATTCCCGACCGTTGATTGGTTCTGGTTCCTACAGCCCAGACATTTTCAACAACCGAAGTATCTACATTATTGAAATATATTCCCAAATAAGCGTTGGTTATTTTTAAATTTTTGATTGTCAAATTCGTTTGGGTATCAGCGTAAATGCCGTAAAGCGTAGCAATCGTAGAATCGCCCGGAGCAAAAATTATCGTAGTAGCGGAATCCGCGCCGATGAGCGCAAGATTATTTCGCGTTATAACTACTGTTTCCGCGTAAGTCCCTGCGCCAATCCATATCGTATCGGCAGTGCCGCCCGCAGTAGCTTCAAATATAGCTTTTGTGATTGTTAGAAACGGAGCGCCTACGCTGCCGTCGCCTGTCCCGTCGTTTCCAGTCTTTGAAACATAATATTCGGGATAGCCGTTGGCGTATAAAAATCCGCCGCCCAAACAGACAAACATTAAAATCAAAATTACAGAAAAAACAATCGCTCTGATTTTGGAATACATTTTTAATCCTCCAAAAATATTTCTTTATTTCATTTAAAATTCGACCCTTTCAGGGTCGCTCATTTTTTTTCGTTTTTCTTTCCGTAGGTTTTCCTGCGCTCCGCGCAGTCAACCTACGGCTACTTGAAATTCAAACCTTTCAGGTTTGTTTTCTGAATCTTCATTTTTTCATTTCTGTTCCATATGTTGCCACCTACGGTTATGTGAAATTCGACGCTTCCAGCGTCGTTATTTGTTTCCACGTTTTTTCATTCCGCGTTTTTTTTCATTCTCTTTCCGTAGGTTTTCCCGCGCTCCGCGCAGTCAACCTACGGTTATGTGAAATTCGACGCTTTCAGCGTCGGCAGTTTGATTACGCGTTTTCATTATTGCGTTTTTTTATCGCATTTTTTTCAAGCCCGAAAGAGTTTAGATTTTATGCGCGCTCTACAACCGCGAAAGCGGTTGAATTTTACATAACCGCAGGCGCCAGCCTGTGGTAAGACCATAACTCCCAACCTATCGACCCTGACAAGGGTCGAACTTCACATAACCATAGGCAGCAGCCTGTGAAAACAACGCAATCTATCGCATCCCCTTAACCCTGACAAGTGTCGAATTTTACGCGATATTTTTCATCGCAATTTATTCTTTAAACTTCGACCCTTTCAGGGTCGTTCATTTTTTTCGTTTTTCATTCCGTAGGTTTCCCTGCGCTGTCGCGCAGTCAACCTACGGCTATTTGAATTTCAAACCTTTCAGGTTTGTTTTCCAAATCATCGTCATTTGTTTTCACATTTTTTCATTCCGCGTTTTTTCGTTCATTCGACAACCGCGAAAGCGGTTGAATTTTACATAACCGCAGGCGCCAGCCTGTGGTAAGACCATAACTCCCAACCTATCGACCCTGACAAGGGTGGAATTTTACAGATATTTTTCATCATATTTAATTTCAAATTTTTTTAGAAAATCGATTAGTTCATCTTTAAACGATTTTGTTTTATGATGTTCTTCCTGATTTTTAATATAATTTATTACATTTTCTTTTTCGTTTATCGAATATGTGAACGCCGCGTATCCGTCCTGCCAGCCATCAAAATTTTCAAACAAATTATTTTCTTTAATAAAAGATGAAGTGGAAATTTTTATATCTTTAATCAATTCCGATAGCGAAACATCAGTTTTTAAATCTGATAATAAGTGTATATGGTCTTCAACGCCGCCGATACAAAACCCATAACAACCTTTGTTTTTCAAAACGCCAAAAATATAATCGTATAAAACATCGCGCTTGGAGGTAGTTAAAGTTCGATTGCGGTATTTCGTCGAAAAAATTATATGATATAAAATACGAGTGTATTTTGACATTTCATTCTCCCTTTCGCTTCCGCAGGTTTCATAACGCTGCGCGCAAATCGCCTGCGGTTATTTAAAATTCGACCCTTTCAGGGTCGCTCATTTTTTTCCATTCTCTTTCCGTAGGTTTTCCTGCGCTGCGCGCAGCCCACCTACGGCTACTTGAATTTCAAACCTTTCAGGTTTGTTTTCCGAATCATCGTCATTTGTTTTCAAATCTTTTCGTTCCGCAGTTTTTCGTTTTTCGCTCCGTAGGTTTTTTCCTGCGCTGTCGCGCAGTCTACCTACGGCTACTTGAATTTCAAACCTTTCAGGTTTGTTTTCCGAATCATCGTCATTTGTTTTCAAATCTTTTCGTTCCGCAGTTTTTCGTTTTTCGTTCCGTAGGTTTTCCTGCGCTGCGCGCAGTCTACCTACGGCTACTTGAATTTCAAACCTTTCAGATTTATTTTCCAAATCATCGTCATTCATTTTGTTTCCATAGATTTCATCTATGGTTATGTGAAATTCGACCCTTTCAGGGTCGCTCTTTTTTTCGTTTTTCGTTCCGTAGGTTTTCCTGCGCTTCGCGCAGTCCACCTACGGCTATGTGAAATTCAAACCTTTCAGGTTTGGTTTTCGAATCATCGCTATTCATTTTGTTTCCATAGATTTCATCTACGGTTATGTGAAATTCGACCCTTTCAGGGTCGCTCATTTTTTTCGTTTTTTCTTCCGTAGGTTTTCCTGCGCTGCGCGCAGCCCACCTACGGCTACTTGAATTTCAA
>DAINAU010000209.1:0-6652 GCA_036733285.1 bacterium | reverse complement strand
CAAGCATTGCTTTTTCTTCTTCATAGCTTAAAACTCTTATCCGCCCTTTGTCTGCGTTTATAAACAACGGCAATTTACAATCCGCTATTTGATTTTTAAAACCCTTTTCCGCCGCCGCTCTCATTAATCTTTTTAATAATTTCAATTCTTTGTTTGTTTCGGCGTTTGATACTTCCTGACTGCGCTTATCTTTAAATAGTTTTAAATCCCAAGCCGTAACTTTATTTAAAGTTCTGCCTGAAAAATAATTAATCAAAGGTTTCAATCTGTTTTTTTCGCGTCTATCCGAAAGGATTGACTGATATTCATTACACCACTTTTCAAAAATGATTGTTTTAACTTGATTGTCGGCAAGGTTATATTTGCCCTGAAAAACTTCCGCTTTTCTGATTGTCAAAGCTTTTTCAGCGTCCGCCCTGCTGACTTTACCAAGTTTTTCTGTTAGCCACCTCCCGCTTTGCTCTTTAAATTTTATATAATACGCGCCGGTATCTTTACGCCGGTATATACAACCGTTCATAGTAAAAACACCTTAACTATATTATAATAAAAATTTAAAATTTTTAAACTCATTTTTTATTAATTAATATTCTGTAATTTTATTATTTTCTATGAAGTTATGTAAATCTTTGACATCGCAACGCCAAAAACGATTATTATTTGAATTCGGTTTAGTTAAATAAGGAATAAGCCGCTGGTTTACCATATTATAAAGCGTTCCGGTCGCTATTCCTAAATATTCCGCCGCCTCATTCGCGGTCAATAATCTTTTTTTTACAAAAATAAATTCATTCATAAAAAACCCTATTCAGTTAAACGATTTATCAAATTTAACCATTAACCCTTTAACTTTATACCCTTTGCCGATAATTTTTCTTAAATCAAGCAGTAGGTTCGTATTTTTTTAAATTATTTGCGAAATTAGCCGCTTTATTGCCGCGCCCTTTTAATTTTGGATTTCTGCCAAGCCGATAATTGAATAATTGACAATCTGTAAATTTACAGTTTTTGATTTCCTTAAATTCATAACCCGAACAATCAAGACATCTCTCTTTTATCGCTTTCAATCTTGAGCCGCACCCCTCGCCTTTACCAAACCTGAATTTCCATAACGAACAATATAATCCTGAATTCTTATCATCATTGCAAGGACATAACCTAACTTCTTCACTCTCGCCGATACAACAAAAATCTACGCAAAATTTACGGATAGCTTTTAACGGCGTTAAATCTTTATTATCTTTTATATCTGTATTTTTCATTAAAATAACCTCCTGAAATTATTAATAAAAATATATCCCAAAACTTATATTATGTGATACATTTCATTTTTTTTATTTGCTTATATTTAAACATAAAAAAACGGTCTTTTTTTAAAGAGCTATAAAGTCAATGCTTATATAAAGCAAATGTTATGTTTTGTTAGTTCTGTTATATATAAAAAAATGTAATATTTTGTGAGCTTTTTTATTGCCTGCATTTATATAAATAAATTTAATATATTAATACGCGCGCCTTAATATTAATAAAATTATTATAATTATTATTAAATGACATCAAATCACTTCAAATCATTTTTTTTGATATGATGATGACTTCATTATTCTTTTCTCAACTTTTCTCAACTCTGCCCGCCAGCCAGCCCAACTGCGTATATGGTATATATATAAAGGCGTATTGATTTTAATACTTATGATTTTTCATAAAATGCCGAATAAGTATTGATTTTAATACTTGACACTTAACAAAAGTTAAGCAATAAGTATTGATTTTAATACTTATCAAGTATCGTTTTTAATACCTATGTTTAAACTATTTAACATTTTCATTCTGTCATTTTCCCAAAGTGATTTAAAGCCAATATCGCGCGTATCTTTTTTAATTTCCTGCGGTTTAAAGTTTGCTTTACCGTAGTTTTTCCATTCTGCCGATAAACTATAAATATTACATTTTTTTTCTAATCCGCCCGATTGCCGTTCAATTCGTATAAACCCTTTTTCAATCAGTTCATTTATTGCTCGTTTAAAACGGTTTCGGTTAAACTTCAATAAAGTTTCCGCCTCTCTATAAGTAAAACTCAAATCGTTCCAATTATCTGATTTAATTTTTTTAGTTTTTCTATCGGTTATAAAAATATGTTTATTTCTAAATTCGATAAACACTTTGACAGCGTCGCCGCTTAACCCGCGCCAAACTTCGCTTTGTGTTAATAGTTTTTCATACATAACAAACTCGCCGCTTGAAAAATAGCCGCCCATAAAACCCTCCATTTAAAACGGTATATCCGCCGTAGTATAATTTTTATTAAAGTCAAAATATGATTGATTGATTTTGAAAATATTTTGCGTTGAAAAATCTTTATTGATTCGCTGGTTTATTAAATCACAAAGAAAATTTAAAAAATTATTCCAGCCGGATATACAGTCGGCAAGCGGTATTTCATAGCATAATTTCTTTTCGGTTCGGTCGTGCCTGCCCTGATTGCCTGCTGAATAATTTAAAAATTCACAGCGGCGAATATTAAAATAAAAATAAATGTGAGTATAATTTTGATTGCCAAAAATAAAGAGCGTTTCCGGCGCGTCCGTTTGATTGACTTTTGATTTATTCAAAAAAATACTATTATAAATAAAGCCGGATTCATTAAAAAATTTGTCGGCGCGCGTTTTAATTTCAACCTTCAAAATGGATTTATCTTTAAAAAATATTTCAGCGTCAAAATTGCCAAAAGTGTCGGTTAATTGCCGGATAGAAAAGCCGTAAACAGAAAAATTGCGGTTAAAAATATCGCATAGTTTCCGCTCGTTTGTTATTCCGGTTTGATAAGAGAATAAGTAGAATTTATTATTTGTTTGTGGTTGCATTGTAAACACCGTGCATTAACATTTTTTTCGCCTCGCGGATTCCGTCTATAAAATCCCTGACTACGATTTCAAGTTTACCGTTCGTCAAGTAAGCATTACTAACAGATTGAACGGTTAAATTATTCTTATAAACTGCGTAAGTATGCCCTCCCTGATTTATAAGTTTAGCCGGTTC
Organism: bacterium; assembly: GCA_036733285.1. Classification (GTDB taxonomy): domain Bacteria; phylum JAGOBX01; class JAGOBX01; order JAGOBX01; family JAGOBX01; genus JAGOBX01. Next base: position 3,613 of record DAINAU010000209.1, on the reverse strand, counting down.
AATATTCTTGCTTTTCAAGATTCCAACTAAATACATTTCTCTGATTTTAATTTCTGATTCATTAAATAGGATAGGTTTAAAACCGTCCATAACTCACCGCCTTTTAAAAGTTTTATTTTTGTTTTCATTATATAAGTTTGGTAAGATGAATTTTTGAGAAGATTTTTTATAAAAAAATGGATAGAAATCGTTAAAACACTGATATTTATATAGTTTTAACGGATAAAAAATAATTGATATTTTTTTAAAATTGATAATTTTCTTACCGGTAAGAAAATTTTAACTTCAGTAAGAAAAGTATTTTAAGTATGTATATTTTTTATAAGTTGTAAATTGTTTAATATTCCATCTCTTGATTGGTTAATTCTTTTTTTAAAATTTTTTTTTGGTTATTAAGAATTTTTGAAATTAAAGGTTTGAAATAATTTTCAATTAAATAATTAATATACTCATTATCATTTTTTTTTCCATCATAATTTATGTGATATTCCATAAGTTTTATAAAGTTAATTTTACTATATATTTCATTAAAATACTCTCCGTTAGTCATTTTGATTTTTTTAAAATTTAAAAGTTTTTCTTTGAAATTTTCCGATGAAGAAAATAAATCGTCAATATTTTTTTTGAATTCTTCTTTAGTAATATTAGATTTCGGTTTTATTACCTTAAAATAAAAATGAATGTCAGGTAAAAAATACCATTTATCTTGACTCATAGTCTTTAAAAATATATTTTTTATAGCATTAGGTAATTTATTTTTTACTTCTTGAAAAAGAGATTTACTATTTTTTGTGATAGGAATTTCATTATTATTCATTATATCATAAAAGAAATTATATTGTTTTGTCATTTTTTTATATGGCATATCAATAGTTTTATTTTGATTAGTATTAGTATCGAAATAAGTAATCTTTAAATTTTTAAAATCAATTTCAATTTGTTGATTTATTTTTTCTTTAATTGGTTCGCTTGCGGTTTTGCTATCTGCCGCAGGTTCTTCATTGCTTATAATTCCAGCAGTCCGCGCCGGGTTTACATCAATCGCGTCGGGCTTACTTTGTGGCGTTATTGCGTCAATAACTGCCGGATATATATCTTTAATTTTAGAATAAAAAATAAAATCAATTTCAGAATATTTTATTTTATTAAGATTTTTAGTAAAATAAGGATAAAAAAATTTAGATATTAAATCTGATAAATCATTTTCTTTAAATTTATTATCATTTATTTTAAGCAGATATTTTTCTATAAACATTTCTTTTATAATGTCTTTTATATCAATAATATGCTCATTATATGAATTTTGAAACCAATCTCGCCAATTATTATTATAAAATTCTATTAATATTTCGATTATCCGGTTAATACTTTCGCTATTACTAATTTTTTTATCATTATAAAAATTTGAATTTAAAAATTCATATAAATTACCTTCAGTTGTTTCACGAAATTTATACATCACTGTGTTTTTTATTGTTTGACAATTATAATAATTGCCAATAATTTCTAAAATTTTTTTCTGATTATCGTCTAATTTGACATAATCATTTTCCTTTAAAGGATAATTATTATTTTCGCTTTGCATTATAAACACCGTCCATTTTAAAAACTCAAATTACTCAAACAAAAATATTTTAAATATTAATTGTTTTCCTGATTTCTTACTGAAGAATTTTTTTTCAGAAGGTCAGTCAAACCCTTGAAAAATTCCGCTTTAACTTTTTGCGGATTATTTTTATTTATTAAATTTGGTTCGACGTTTTTTAATTGATTGTATTTATCAATATCAATAATTTCTTTGCAATATTTACATTTAACCGATTCGTCTAATATTTCTTCGTTACAAAAAGGACATAACATATAATTTTCCTCCTGAACCTATACTTTTGCATTAAATATTAAGCGCATATTCAGAGAAAGGCATAATAACCGCTACATTTTTCTTTTTTTTGGTAATGAATATTTTTTCTTTCCGTGTCTGAACCTCATTTATAATAGACGACAATTTTGTCTTTGCTCTGTTAAACGTATAAACATTCAGCATATTTAATTACTTTGTTCAAAAACTTTTGTTTAAAAATCTAATCATAAGTTTTTGTTTCAATAATGCATAAACTCATACACTTTCATAATATACGGCTTGCCTGTCAGCGCATCAGGAAACCCGTTTATCTCACGGCGTATAGCATTATTAGAATTCCTTATTACAGTGCCTTTTGCCGTGTATTTACGGTCAATATCAACTTTAAACATCGCGTCGCTGATATTATTGTTAATCTGTTTTATCAGTTCGTTTATTTCTTTAGGTTCTTCCTTGAACGCGAAAATATAAAATACTTCTTTGCCTTTGACATCATCGAACGCATATACTTTCCTATCCGGAATATAATACTCAACACCTTTTCTCAACGGGTTGCTTACCGCCATATTCGCGTTGTCAGGAAATATCAAATTTACCTTGCGCGACGAGTCGATATTGAATACATACAGATAACAGTCCGCAGACGGTCGCGCATACAGCCGGAAACTTTCGTCAGACATAACGGTTTCGCCTGACTGCAATATCTTTTCAGCGCTGTATGATTTTTTCGTCAAAAATGCGAACTGCATTTCAACCGGCAAATCCGCAAGAGCTTTTGCGCGTTCGGTTTCTATCTGTTTCTGATATTCTATTTGCTTTTCTTTTTCCTTTGATTTTTCAATTTCTTTCTGTTTCTTCTGTTCAATAACTTTTTTGTATTCTTCTTCCGGAACTTTCGACTTTACGAAAACTTTGTAATACTGGTCTATGATTTCATTGTCCGATAACGATGCCCATTTTTCAATATACCATTCACTCGTCTTTACCCTTGACACAAGCGCGTCAATTGCCTGCTGTTCATTGTTTACTGTCGCTTTTGTCGGGTCGCTGATACCTGACGACAAGCCGAAACCTGTCGTTATGCTTTTATATAGTTCTGTAACTTCAACGCCGCAATACGCAGCAAATTTCTTAATACAATCCCTATGCGCGTTTTCTCTCGCTTCTTTCTCGTTAGCGAATTTGTCTGATATACCGATAAAAAACAGATAACCATCCGCAGGTTCAGGTTCCGTATAAATCCATTGCGGCTTGATTTCAGGGAATGCTGAAATAAGTTTTTCACCCGTATATTTTTTCTGCTGAATAGTCGGCGCTGAATTAATTTGCGCCGAACGCATTTCACGCTTTGCCGCGCAGCCAGATAATATTAAAACTATAAAAGAACACAATGCTATCGTTGTCTTTTTAAACATACTGCTCTCCGTCTATGAGATAACCTTAAACGCCGGCTATAGTATAGTTCTAATCAAAAAAACCGACAAAATATAACTTTTTTGTTATTCTCTATTTGCAAATTCGTCTATTTGGAAATTCGATAATTATGATAACCTCAATTTTCTATTTCGTAAATCCGCTTTCCTTCATTTTTTCAAATGCGTTCAATGCGTCTTCCATCTGTTTTTTCGCCTGCTGATTTTTCGCTTCTTTCATTTTTTCCTTTATCTTTTCCTGTTCGCCTTCAATAGTATCTTTATACGCTGCGTCAATCATTGCTTTTGGCATACCCGCAAGTCCGTATCCTTTATAGTA
>DAINAU010000208.1:0-6736 GCA_036733285.1 bacterium | reverse complement strand
TATTTCAATGGGTTCCTGACAAGAATCAGACGGGTTTGAGAACAATATCGATTAAGGTTTCAGATACAAGTTCGGCTTATTCGGTTCAGACTTTCAATGTTACCGTAGAACCGAGAACGCTTCCTCTTTATAATATCGGAGCGCCTGTATCAAATGATAACGCATTGGTTTTAAACTGGACGCGGACGTCCGATACCGATATTGTTTATTATTATATTTACGCTGCGGCTTATGACAGCGGAGTAAACTCAATTGATGTTTCAAAACCGTTAGATACGGTTCCGGCTACGGTTAATACTGCGACTCTAAGCAATAAATTAAAAACAGGCGTAGAACAAATAGTTACGGTATTGCCGGTTGATAAAAACGGAATAACCGCCGATATAAATGATGGCGGATTCGTTATTGTAAAACCATTGGCTGATAATAATTGTCTTGTAGAATCAAAAATAGATTTTATAAACGGTTTTAAAGCGGCTGGAGATTTTATTAAAGTCGAATCGTTTTTAGTAAGAGGTAAAAAAACGGATTTATCGGCGCTGGTTTTTGAATATAAAAAATCAGGCGATACAAAATGGGAAACTATGGCTGTAACATACGGCGCTAAAACGGGCAATCCGTTGAAAGCCGTTAAAAATATTATTGAAGGCGAATTGAAAATCGACTGGAATATAGCGAATCTTGCCGCAGGTTCTTATCTTGTAAGAACCGTTGGAACCGATAAAAATAATATTATCGAACCAAATCCTGTGGCGATAACAATTCATATAACTAAAAATCCTCAAACTTCAGACTACTATTCGTATAAAGAAAACGGAGCTTCGGTTGTAAGTCAGACTATATTTGCAGGGCTTGCCGGAGAAAATAAAATTAGCGTTTTTACGGAATCTGAAAATCCGGTTGATAATTCAGATTTAGTTTCAGGCGTAAAGGTTTTTGTGCCGGGAGATTTTGCCGATACGGGAAATAACCAAAAAATAGTTTTAACTATAATGACGCCGGAAATAATAGAAAATATTAATTCAAGCATAACCGATCCTTTTGGAGAAAAAATTATTAATAGCAACATACTTGTCATTGATACGAAACCTTTTACAACATCGGTTTCATTAAGCTCTTTGATTTCTCAAGGGCAGGAGAGCAAATTGAATAAACCGGCAGTTATTTTGATGGATTATCCGGATAAAGATAACGATGGCTGGTTGGACAATGTTAATACTCCGGTTCCGGTAAGAGAAGAATGGCTTACAGTGTGGTATCGGGAAAATATTTCTGAAAACTGGAAAATCTTTAATACTAAAAATTTTAAATTCGATTATGAAAAAAATTTTGTAAGCATAACTACGGAACATTTTACGATGTTTGCTTTATTCACAGTTGCAGAAGCTATGAATATGAATAATTCAACGGAAAATGTCGTGGTTTATCCGAATCCATATATACCTAACGGGTCGGATCCGAAACAGGGCAAACCTTATTCGCAGAGCGACGCGTCTTCCGGCGTAGTATTTGAAGGCGTGAACGACGGAACTAAAATCGAAATATTCACAATTCGAGGAAAACGGGTATGGTCCATAACCGTTTCAAATTCAGCGTCGATAAATTGGAAATGCAGATGGAACGCAAAAAACGATTCGGGTGAAGACGTTGCGTCGGGCTGGTATTTATATGTGATAAATAAAAACGGCAATAAAAAGACCGGAAAATTAGCTATTGTCAGATAATTTATTGAAAAATTTTTGGAAAGGACTATTTATGAAAAGAATTAGTTGGATATTGATTATAAACATTCTGATTTGCCGTGTTGTTTATGCTGGCGGAGCCGGAACCAAAACAAGCGAATTTTTAAATTTAGGAGTTGGCGCAAGAGCGCTTGGAATGAGTTCAGCATATACCGCGGCAGACGAAGACGTTTATGCGGCTTACTGGAATCCGGCGGGACTCGCATCTTTGAAATCAAGTCAGGCTGCGTTTATGCACAACAGTCTTCCGGAAAAAATTTCTCAAGATTATATAATATTCGGATTTCCTTTGGCTAAAAAAAATCAATATCTCGCGTTTTTATTGAATTTCGGAAGATACGACGATGAAATATTGACGGTATATCCCGATTTGAACAACAACAATCCCTATACTAATAAAAAATTCGACGGGTCGGATTTGCTTATTGGAGCGAGTTACGCTTATAAAAACAAAAACAACATTCAATTGGGATTGACATTAAAATATATTTCTCAGGATATTTACAATTATAACGCAAGAGCAATGGCGGTAGACGCCGGATTATTATATAAAGTAAATAATACTTTTAATATAGGAACCGGTATTTATAATTTTGGAACTAAAATGAAATTCAATAAAAAATCCGAGGAATTGCCTGTGAAAATTAAAGTCGGGGTTTCAACTAAACTTGTTGAAAACATATTTATGATTAATGGCGACATATGTTATATAAAAGACGAAGACGTTGAATTGGCGCTTGGGGTGGAAGTCAAACCTTTTAAATTTATTTCGCTGCGCGCCGGATTAAATAATGTGAACGACGCAGGCTCCGCTTTTACGCTCGGCTTGGGATTTAATTTTGACCAATTGAATCTTGATTACGCTTACGAGCCATTCGACGATTTGAACGCTTCTCATAAAGTATCGCTTGATTATTCTTTCAAAACAGTCGATCATACTGAAAAAACTGATTTAAAAGAAAAAACCCAAAAAACATATTCAAAAATTGATTTTGATAAACTTTTAAAAGAAGGATATTCGTTTATTCTTGATGGAAATTATTTCAGCGCTTTATTTAAATTCAATGAAATAGTATCAAACGACAGGTTCCACATTTCAGGAAGATTATGGCTTGGTTATACTCACGCAAAACTTGGAAATATTAATGCCGCAATAGCGGAATACAGAAAGGTTTTAGAACTCGATCCTTCTAATATTATTGCAAAACGTTCGCTTTATATTTTAGGATATTGAGATAATAAAACATACCAAACGGAGGTAGAATTTCAGATGCGGAAAAAAATTTTAATTATTGACGACGACGAGGATTTTAAAATTGTAGTCACAAAATATTTATCGAATTTCGGTTATGAAATTATTACGGCTAAAGACGGATTAAACGGTATTTTCAAAGCTTCGTCAAATGAATTATCGCCGGATTTGATTATACTTGATATAAATATGGCTGAACTTGACGGAATAGAAACCTATAAATTTCTTAAAGAAAATCCTAAATTAAAAAATATTCCAGTGATTTTTGTTTCCGGCGCGGTTGAATATTCGGAAGTTGTTAAAAATATAAAAATGAATAAAAACAACATTACATTTTTACAGAAACCGGTCGCGCTTGGAGAACTTGTTAAAAAAGCAGAAGAACTACTGACGAAAAAAAATAATGTTTAATGAAAGGAATTTATGATGAAAATAAAAATTAATTACTCGGCTGAAGTAAAAAAAGCGTTGAAAAAGAAACGGGCGGTTGTAGCGTTGGAAACAACGATAATTTCTCACGGACTGCCTTATCCCGATAATATCGAATGCGCAAAAATGCTTGAAAAAACAGTAAAAGATAACGGAGCGGTTCCTGCGACTTTGGCTATTATCGACGGAATAATAAATATAGGAATTGACGATAATCAGTTATTAAAACTTGGAAAAAAAGAAGAAGGGGTTACAATATATAAGGTTTCAAGAGCCGATTTGCCTTTCATTATTTCCAATAAATTGAATGGAGCCACTACTGTCGCGGGAACGATGATTCTTGCAAAACTCGCGGGAATAAAATTTTTCGCCACCGGCGGAATAGGCGGAGTTCATAGATTTGCCGAACAATCATTCGACATATCAGCGGATTTGGAAGAACTTTCTCAAACTGACGTAACTGTGGTTTCAGCTGGCGCTAAAGCAATTCTTGATATTCCGAAAACTCTGGAATATCTTGAAACAAAAGGCGTTTCAATCATAGGATATAAAACTGATTCGTTTCCTTTGTTTTATACCGCTGAAAGCGAATATAAATTAAATCTTTATACAAATGAATTATCTGAAATAGCAGATTTTATAATTACCAAAGAAAAACTCGGCTATACTAACGGATTGCTTGTGGCGAATCCGGTAGAAAAAAAATTCGAACTAAAAAAAGATTATATTGACGGCATTATAGAAAAAGCGTTGACTTTAGCAAAAAAAAATAATATTTCTGGGAAAGAAGTTACGCCGTTTTTACTGGATTCAATTTACAAATTAACTAAAGGAAAAAGTTTGGAAACAAACATTGCCCTCGTAAAAAATAACGCTAAAATATGCGCGGAATTGAGCCGTCTGTATTTTGAACGTAAATAGAAATACTGTTTTTTGACGATTTTTGAAAGTATCTGTTTTTTTTATACGTAAGCCGAATTTCAGGAAATGGATTGGAATCTTTTTTTGATGTAATCCCTTTCCGATGAAATTTGGCTTATGATTAATAAAAAATGTTCGATTGTAGGAAAATATTTGTTTCCGGTTTGTTTCTGGCTCTTTCAATATAATTGAAAAAATTTTGTGATTATTATCACTTATATTAAAAAATATATTGACATATTTTCTTTTATAAGATATATTTATAGTATAGTTAGTTTTTATAAACAATTAATTTATTTTATATTATTCACGGATGAGAAATAAGATAAAAAGATTTATCATTCTTTTATGTGATTTTTCTGCTAAAAATGCATTGTTCTTTTTATATCAAATCAAAAAAAAATTAAAATTATATAACAGTTTATATTTTAAAGGGGGATATTATGCTTAAATTTAAAGTTATAATATTATTTTTTATATTTTTCAACGTTCAGATTATTAATGCTAAAGAAAGCGGATATTCGGCTTTACAGATTTTAAAAAGTCCGGTAAGTCCAAAAGCGGCGGCTCTTGGAAACGCGTTTACAGGCGCGGCTGAAGATGTTAACAGTTTGACATACAATCCGGGCAGTTTGGGACTGATAGTTTCAACTGAGGCGGCATTTATGTATAACCAGATGCTGGCGGACATAACTATGAATAATATAGCTTTTGTTTCAAAATTAAAATCGCTGACAATTGGCGCGAATATAAATTATGTCGATTATGACGATTGCGGAGATAGAACTGGAGTAACCGGAGCTAACGACGTGAAATTTTTAGGCGGCGACTTAAATCCTAAAGATATTATAGTAACTTTATCGGTCGCTAAAAAAATCAATCCGGGATTTTCTTTGGGCGGAAATGTTAAATATATAAAATCGGATTTAGTAGATGAAAAAGCAAATGCATTTGCTTTAGATTTTGGCGCAATATACAAACCTGTTTCAATTCAAGAATTACAGTTGGGAATAGCTTTAAAAAATTTGGGAACCAAAATCAAATATTATTCTGAAAAAGAAGATTTGCCTTTAACCTTTTCAATTGGGGGGCAATATGCTTTTAAAAAACTTCCGTTAAATCTTTTTTTAGACGTGAATAAACCAAATGATAACGATGTTGCATTTAACGGAGGCGCCGAATATAGAATCGCTAAAGTAATAGATTTGAGAGTTGGATATGCTTCTGATTTTGACGCCGGTTCAGGTTTAACCTGCGGTTTAGGACTTGAATACAGCGATTGGAAATTCGATTATTCTTTACAAACCGTTAAATCGGAATTTGATAATATTCATAGATTTGCGCTTTCTAAATTATTTGGAGGCAAAACATATCAGCAAACAAAATTGGAAAAACAATTGGAATATAATCAATATGCCTTTGGCAATAAAAAAGATAATGAAAACGGTTTTTATTTATCCGCAAATTTTAATGATGAAAACTGCGAATCTGTTTTCGACGAATTTATAACTCCAAATCAGTTAATTAAATAAATTTAGGGAGACTATTACTATGAACTTTAAAAAAATTTATTATATTTATTTATTATTTTTTTTATTGCTGATATTTAATTCTCAAGTAAATGCTGTTACAGTAAATGACCCGAATTATAACGCTTCGAGATTAAATATTTTGAACCAATTGCCTACGGCTTGGGATTATTCTAAAGGCGACACAAATATTGTTGTGGCGATTTTAAGCAGCGGGATTGATATATCTCATCCTGAATTAGACAGCCGGATTACTACCCAAGGATATAATGCCGTAACCAATCAGGTTGGCGCTGCTAATGCCGTTGATGATTACGCTCCTTACGGTCATGGCACTTTACTTGCCGGTATAATTATGGCGGAAGCCAATAATGGAGTCGGAAACGCAGGTATTATGTGGTATGGCAAATTGATGCCTGTTAAAGTCGCTAATTCAATGGGAACATCGAATCAAGATTCGGTTGCCGCAGGAATTAATTATGCCGCGGCAAATGGCGCGAAAATTATTGTAATACCTATAACTTTTTCTTCAACTAATGCAGCGTTAGATAACGCTATTAATGCCGCATATGATTCGGGTTGCGTTATTATAGCAAATTCGGGGAATGAAGGAATATCAACTTTAAGATATCCTGCTTGCAATTCAAAAGTTATCGCGGTTGGAGCCGTAGATAATTCATTGGCAAGACGCTCAACCTCAAATTACGGTTCTTATCTTGATTTAATGGCTCCCGGATACAATATTACAACGACCGCTTTAGGCGATACATATACAAGCTCTGCCGGCGGAACGTCTATGTCCTGCGCTTATGTGGCCGGCGTAGTCGGTTTAATGTTGTCAAGAAATCCGAATTTGACTCCTT
>DAINAU010000207.1:0-6818 GCA_036733285.1 bacterium | reverse complement strand
TTTTCAATATGGTATCAGATTCGTTCCCCTGACTTCGGGTTGTCTGAATTTAGAAATTCGGAGAAATTTCCGCGCTCGGGATTTATCCTAAAAACCGCATTAGAATTTTTGAAAATTGCCGGAATCAAGGAAAAACATTAATTTTGCGCTCTTTTTCAAAAGCATTATTTTTTACTTGGCAGTTTTTAGGTTTTTAGAAGTTATAACAAGCGGGCATATATGTTTTAGAAAAAGGCGGTTTCAAAGAAACCGCTTAAGCGATTCCAATTGGAATCGCTACTTCATTTTACATTTGATGCATTATCCGAGTTTCTTCCAGCGTTCGCTAAATTTCAACTTCTAATTTGATTTTTTGATAGAATTTTTTTTATCAAAATATTCTAGACTTTCCATTTCAATAAGTTCGTATACTTTTTGAATATTTTTTTCGGGGCCAAGCGCTATAAGCATATCAAGGTTATTGATGATAGTATTGTGAGCCGGATTAAAAAAAACAGCTCCGTCGGTATTTTTTATGGCGACAATTATAATGCCGGTTCGAGCCGGAAGTTTTAATTCGCTTAGAGATTTTCCCGATAAAATTGAATTCGGCGGGATAGTTATGTTTTCGATGCGTATATCGGAATTATTTTCATCAAACATGAGCGTATCCAGAAAATTCGCGATTTCCGGCCGGAGCGCAAACGCAGCCATTCTTTTAGCTCCTAAATAGTTTGGAAGAATAATTTTATTTGCGCCCGCCCTTAACAGTTTTGATTTTGTAGAAGAAGATACGCATCTTGATAATATATGGAGAGATTTATTTAGTTCGCGCGCCGTAAGCACGGCGAATACATTTTGAGCGTCGTCGCCCATGCAAGAAATCAGACAGCGCGCGCGGGTTATTCCGGCGCTTTCAAGAATATCGTCCCGGGCCGCGTCGCCTTCGAGAAATATTCCTGAAAAATTTACCGAGTCGAGAATATTTTTTATTTCAGGATTTCGGTCGATAACAACGCATTCCTGCTTTTTATCTGTCATTTCTTTAATAATTTCTATGCCAAGCTCGCCGCAACCGCAAATAATTATGTGATTTTTTAAATCTTTAATCATATTGAATATTCTCCTTTTTCTGAAAACGCTGTTAAAATAATCGTTTATAACAGCGGTTGCAAGTATATTAATGCACTGAACAAACATTATTATTCCAACGATTATTAAAAAAATCGTAAAAATTTTGCCGTGAACGCTTAATGCCGGACCGGAATAAAGACCGGTTGTGCTTATTGCTATTACAGTCAGATAAAACGCGTCGGTAAAAGACGCGTTTTCAATTTGCATATAACCTGTTATGCCGGTTGCAATTAAAAAAATTAGAATAAAGGTGGTTCTTAAAATTTTTTTTATAAAGCTTTTTTTTTTTGAGACGTTCATATATTAAGTTTGTAATAAGCCGATTAATTGAAATTATTTTATTATAAAATAAAAAAAAAAATACTACTTTATTTTTTAAAAGAGTTTAAAAAAAGCAGAGCGTTATATTTATTAATTCTATACCGGAGAGCGCTGTAACCTATGTTAAGCATTTTTGCGGCTTCTACAAGATTTCCGTTGGCTGATTCAATGGCTTCTTTGATTTTTTCGATTTCAACATTTTTTAAATCAAGCGTATCCGGCGTTTGGAGCGAATCCGGCGTTTGGAGAGAAGTATATTTTTTTTTAGGGAGCATTAAGCAAGGGAAATTGTCTTCAGATAATACGTTGTTTTCAGCGAGTATAATCGCCTGCTGAATTATGCTTTTCAGTTCTCGAATATTTCCGGGGAAAGGATATTCAATAATTTTTTTCAATATTCCGGAATTAATTTTTTTTATATTTTTTCTAAGTTGAAAGCCGATGATATTGATGAAATAATCGGTTAAAATCGGGATATCCTCTTTTCTTTCGCGCAAAGGGGGAATGTGGATATTAAATATATTTAAACGGAAAAATAAATCCTGACGAAATTTGTTTTCTTTAACGAGCGATTTTAAATCTTTGTTTGTCGCGGCAATAACTCTTATATCGACCGGAATAATTTTTTGACCGCCAAGCCTTCGGATTTGTTTATTTTCAAGAACCCGCAAAAAAGCGCCTTGCAGTTCTAAAGGCATATCCCCGATTTCGTCAAGGAATAAAGAACCGGTATCGGCGTATTCTACAAGCCCTTTTTTTAAAGTTGAAGCTCCGGTGAAAGCTCCTTTTTCGTAACCGAATAATTCGCTTTCAATAAGCGACGGCGTAAAAGACGAACAATTAATCGCAATATATGGATTATTAGAACGCTCGCTTTGCCAATGAATATTACGCGCGGTCAAATCTTTACCTGTCCCGCTTTCGCCTGTGATTAAAACCGTAACGTCGGGCGTAGCGGCAATTTTTTTTATTAAATCCCTGATTTTCAGTATTTGAGGGCTTTCCCCGATTATTTGAAAGTTTCCGTTGTTATTTTGGGTTTGCGTTTCGTAATTGCATAACCGCTGTTCGAAAGAATTTTTTGTTTTTTTTAATTCGATATAGCGATTGGCTTTTTCTATTGCGAGCCAGATTTCATTTTTATTCACGGGTTTCGATAAAAAATCTATAGCGCCGGATTTCAATGCTGTTATCGCGTTATCGGTTGTTCTATAATTTGTTATAATTATGACTTCGGTATCGGGCGAAAAATTTTTTATTTCTTTTAATAATTCAAGACCGTCCATTTCCGGCATTTTAATATCGGTGATTACGATATCAAAATTTTCTTTTTTTACAAGTTCGAGAGCTTTCAAGGAAGAATTTATAAAAAGAGCGTCTGTTTTTTTTTGTTTAAAAAAATCTTGAAGACTATAGATTAAAATATTTTCATCGTCGACCAATAAAATTTTCATAGAACGTAATATTAAAATGCCGGAATATTTATGTCAAACGATTTTTTGAAAATTTTTGAGAGAACGGCGAACGATATTGTCAAAATTGTTTTTGCGATTTCAGCAAAAAAAATTTTTGATTGGCGTATTAGTTTTCCGCTAAAGCGGTTTAGTGTCTTATCAAAAATATTCTTGCAATTTCAGCGAAAAAATTTTTGATAAGATTAATAACTTTTCCGCTAAAGCTGTTTAGGCAATGAGAAAACAAATTCGGCGCCATTATTATAGTTGGATTCAATCCAAATCCCGCCTTTATGGGCATTAATAATTTCATGGCAAATATATAAACCGAGTCCGCTGCCGGATTTTTTTGATAAGGAATTCGACTGAATTCTTTTGAATTTAGTGAAGATTTCCGCTTTATCGCTTTCAGGAACGCCTTGCCCTGTATCAATAACTTTTATAAAGATATTCGCGGGATCTTCCTCGATAAGAATTTTAATTTTTCCTTGAGGCGGCGTGAATTTAATAGCGTTGCTTATAAGATTATTTAATACTCGTTCAATTAAACTTTTATCGCAATATACGTCGCAGATATTTTTTGAATGGATAGAAATATCGATGTTTTTGTTTGCGGCGAGCAATTTATATCCTTGATATAATTCGTTTATCATATTTTCCAAATTATAAGAGCCGATATTCAAAATAATTTCTCCGGCTTCAATTTTAGCGATGTTAAGCAGATTGTCGATAAGTTCGTTTATTTTGGAACTTTTTTGCAATAAAATATTTACCAGTTCAGTCTGTTTTTGATTCATATTTCCTGAATTATTTGATAAGAGTAAATTGGAGACTTCCACCAGCACGTTTAACGGCTGGCTTATGTCGTGAGCGATAACGGCGAGAAAATCGTCTTTAAATTTATTCAAAGATATTAATTTTTGATTCGCATCTTTCAAATCGCAGTTGGTTTTGCTTAATTCGGAGGTTCTGTTTATTACTTTTTGTTCAAGCGAAATGTTCAAATCTTTGAGGTGTCTAAAAAAAATCATAAATAAAAATATAGACGAAATAATTATAACATTAACAAAAACGAGAAATGCAAAAACAGTGTTATACTCTTTATTTGCGCTTATTTTGTCTTTATTCATAAACGCTTTATGCGAAAAAATAATATCATTAATAATATCTTCGAGTTCTGCAAATAATTCGGTTGATTTGCCTCTTGAGATAGGAAACGCCTTATCGGTATTGTTTATAATGGCGTATTTTTTTATTTCATCCTGCATTTCGATAAATTTTTTCCATTTTAATTTGAATATATCAAGAAGTTTTTTATTATTCAAACTTTCAATTTCATACAAACGATTGGTTAAATTAATGATTTGCGCATTGTGATTTGTTATGCTTTTAATATATTTCTCCATTTCTTTTATATTTTGTTCAATTATCAAATTTTTTTCCGCCCGATTCAGATAAAACATATTGCGCATAATTTCATTAGCGATAGTTACTTGAGAAAATTCAATTTTAACGATACGGTTAATTCTTTTTTTAATTGAATAAAGCGACCAAAAACTAATAATCGAAATTAATATGGCGATTATAGTCATTATCGTGAGAATGTTTATAAATTTGGAAATGGAGCTAAGTTTCATAATAGAAAGCGAATTATAGATTTATAAAAAAAATTGTCAATATCATATTATAATGTAGAAACTCAAAAAATCAAGTTTGAGTATTTGTTTTTTAAAACGTCAAAGTCGTTTTTGTTTATAGAGAATATTTCAGAACGGGAAACGGTTGTGAAATTTGCTATTTCTATTTTTGGATTTATTGAAGCTAATTCTCCAAATATCGCGCCCGAATACAAATGAATAATTGTATTTTCATTTATATCGACTTTAATTTCGCCTGATATAATGTAAAATAAACTATTGGATATTTCGCCGGATTTAATTATATGTTTATTAGGCAAAACGGTTATATATCTCAATAACGAACTAAAATCGTTAAGATATGAATCAAAAGGTTGAATTTCCGGAAGTTTAAAGAGCATCCTGTTTATATAAAGAGATATTGCCGGAGGCAACGCCGAATAAAAGTTATCTATCAGTTGGGAGTAATTTTGTTTTATATTTGATTTTAATAAATATTCGTAATATTCGCGAAGCCGATTATGAAAAGTCGCTGGGATATTTTTTTTATACATCAGAGTATTAAGACCAGTCAATTTTTTTTGAATTAAATTCATTTTATCACCGTTAAATTAAAGCGATATTCAATTAAACCCGAAAACTGTTTAAATTTACGGTTTTAGCCGTAAATCATATGTTTTTAAGATTTTGAAAAATTGTCGAGAGCAAGTATTCTAAAAGGTTTTCCCAATTTTTCAAAATCCTAACGCAGTTTTCGGGTTTATTTGCCGAGATACGTGCAAGCTTTAAGCGCCGGCGAAACAATTATTTGTCCGCAAATCTCGTCGGAGAACACTTCGTTTTCTTCAAGAACCGAAGTGATTTTTTCAATCTGCGATTCGCTTATAATCATATTGCTTACTTCGCGCGCCAATGTTATTTTTGACGATTCCGGTTCGTTCAAATCAATGAATTTAGATTTGTAAATCGTTGCCCCTGCGGCGCCTGCGTTCATTGCCGCCATTGTCAAATCCGCAGATTTTCCTTCGTTGCAGGATAAAGAATAATGCATAAGATTAGTCAAATATTTTCTTTTTCTTATTCCGCCGCCTGAACTTAATTCGCGTCTGCGCCAGTCGGAATTACCTTTTATTTCATCGATTACGGTAACAATCTGCTCAATGCTTGCCGCCTGATTATTTGAACCTATCTGAAATTTGGTGTTTAATAAACCTTTACTCAAATCAAAATAGTAAATAAAACCTTTGCCGGGATGATCGAGAGCTCCCGCGTCGATCATCATATTAAATATTTGATCGCAGTCGCGTCCTATAACTGAAAGATGACATAATTCTTTTTCTGCGGGAATCGCGACTCTCCACAATCCCAATTTATCTCTAAACCCGGAACCGGTTCCGTAAGTAATAGCGGGCACGCCTGCGCCGGTATCTAATCCTACTCGCGCAATGGGTTCAATTTCTCCTTTCTGAACTATACAAGTTATGCTCCTTAAATCTGAAAGCAGATTTTTTATTTGAATATCGAATTTTTTCGGATTGTTTTCAAGCAGGGCGTTATAAGATTTAAGAATAGTTACGTCTTTTGAATAAACAGAACCCCTTCCGGGCATATCAAGATTTGCATTGTCGATAATATATTGCAAAACTTGTTCTTCCATATCCGGATTGATTAAAAAAGACATTATATTGATAGGATCGTCAATAACGTTTTTTTTTGCTATAAACGCTTTAAAAATACCGGAAGGCTCGGAAAGAAGAATTCTACGGCTGGTTTCAACAGATACTTTTGTTATGTTTATTTCTTTCAAAAAAGGTTTTAAAGAGTCTAATATCTCGCGCGGCGTTTCAATGCTGATTTGTTTTACTTTTTTATTTAATATATCCATTTAAATCTCCTATTAATATATAGTTTTAAAATGCCGGTTCCGCGTCCGCATCAAGCCGTTTCCTGCATTTTCTTTCGTTTATAATTAACGTATAGACCTACGGATAATACGGCGAGAATGGGAAATACCGAAGCGGAGGCAAGAATGCCGAATCCCTCGACGACATTAATTTGATTGCCTACGCCCAAACCCATTGCAAGCACTAAAGGAACCGTTATTGGCCCGGTTGTAACTCCGGCGCTGTCCCAACCTATATTAACGTATTCTTCGGAAGAGATTTTGGAAATATAGATTAATAACGCGTAAGGAGGAGCAATAATCCAGACGAGAGGAATGTTCCAAATAATTTTAGCAAGACCGGCTGCAATCCCCGCGCCTACGCCAATCGCCACAGTTTGCATTAACAAG
>DAINAU010000206.1:379-6907 GCA_036733285.1 bacterium | reverse complement strand
GAAAAGGTAAAACCGTTAGCAAGTTTTTTATATTTTTAATTGGACACTAGTGAAATATAAAATATGTGAACCGGCAGAATCGCCAATATCAACAATAGTAATTTCTCTATCTTTTAAATTAAACAAATCAATTGCCTTCAAGACCATAGAAATCTGAAAACTATGCTGAGCTCTCAATTTATTAATCCAATAAGGATGTTTATAAGCATCAACTGGAGTATTTGTATATTGTTGAGTTATCTTTTCATTATCAATTACTTTTTCTAATTTAGAGATTAATTCCATTAAACCTTGTTCTTCCGCAGCCTTCAAAACACAAGATTTACGATTATCTAAATCATAATACAATTTTTTATAAATTATTCTTTTAATTTTTTTTAACATATTCATTTCCTTATTTATTTTTTATTTTTGCCACCAAGACGCTAAGGCACTAAGTTTTTAAATTCATTTTGTATTTAAATCTTTTAACATAAATTTTTGCTGTTTTTTAATCATACTACTTATTACAAACCAAAATGCAGAAAAATCGAGACTTTTCTGCATTTGTTTGCAAAAAAGTCAAAAAAAATTGGAACAAACTTTTTTCATTTTACGAATTACTTTTGATAAATTATTACAAAAAAATAATAAAATGAATTAATAAAAAGTTATTTTAAGTTAATAACCACTTTTCTATTTTAACAATTTCAATTTTTAAGTTTTTAATTTGTTTAATATCTTCTTGATTGCGAGTTATCAATAATAATTTTTTTACTCCAAATTTTTCTGCAACTTCAATTAAACCATTTATTTCTCTAATCTGATTTTGATTTGTCAATTCATAACAAATTTGAACTGCAATAAATATTTGTCTTTCTTTTAATACTAAAAAATCACATTTATATTTATTTTTATGATAATAAATATTCATTCCATATCTTCGGAATAATTCAATCGCAACTAAATTTTCAAGATACCTGCCTTTATTTTCTGAAAATAAAAATGAATTTGCAGTAATTAATCCTGCATCAACTATATATACTTTTTTAGGATTTAGATTTTGTTGGTTAATTGAAAAACTGAATAATGATACTGGATAAATATAATGTATATCGCATAAATACGAAAAATAATTTAATATTGTTTCTTTAGAAATTTTTATTCCTTGCGACTTTATATCATTATACTGTTTATTCAATGAAAATTCAGCGGCAAAATTATTTATTAAATTTTTCATCAAAACTTTCATTAAATAAAAATTTCTTAAATCAAAACGTTCAAGTAAATCCTTATAAAAAATGAGATCGTAATATTCTTGTAAAATCTTTAGTTTATAATCTTCATTAACGCTAAATGTTTCGGGATAGCCGCCCCATTTAAAATATTCTTCAAAATAATTATTAAGCTTATATCTTTTAGAACTTAATAAATCGTTTTTATTTAACCTATAATTATGATATTTTAAAAATTCTTTAAATGAAAAAGGATAAATATAATTGCTTAATGTCCGCCCTCTTAATGAAGACGCTATTTCTGTTGATAATAATTTTGATGAAGAACCTGTAATGTAAATTTTATATTTTTTATCTTCACTCAATCTCCTTATGAATTTTTCCCAATTATCTATTAATTGAATTTCATCAAAAAATAAATAAAATTTATCTGTTTTTTCATAATCAGTATTCAATTCGAAAAATGAGTCTAATAATAATTCAAAATCTTCGGTTTCAAAAAAAGAAATTCTTTCATCTTCAAAATTAATATATAAAATCGCATCTATACTTACATTATTTTTTAAAAGTTCATCAATTATCTGATATAAAAAATATGTTTTTCCAACTCTTCTTGCGCCGATAATTGTAACAGTTTTGTCAATATCAAGATAATTATTACAAAACCTTTTTTTTAAATCAATTTTTTTTTCTTTAAACTCAATAATTATTTTTTTCAGAATTTCTTTTTTCATATTCTGCCTCTTATATTGGTCTTTTATATAAAACCATTATAAGATATAATCAGTTTTTTGTAAAGAACTATTTTTTGATATGGTATTTTTTTCTTTGTGACTTCGTTTCTTCGTAGCTATTTTTTATTTTGCCACTAAGACGCTAAGTTTATAAAATTATTCTTTTTATTCTATCTTTAATTAAAGATACATAAAAATTTATAAAAATCCCAATCTTCTATTTGTTAATTTTAAATGGCTTAATAATTGAGCTGTCCAAACTTCATTAACTTTATCAATTGCTTTTAATTCACATATAATTATATCTTCAACTAATACATCTAACCTTAATCCTTCATCAAATTTTATACCATCGTAAATAATTGGCAGTTCTATTTGTCTTCTAAAGTTTAATACTCGTTTAGATAATTCAAGACAAAAACAAGCTTTATATATTTTTTCAAGTAAACCTAGTCCTAACTTTTTATGTACAGTATAAACTGAATCAACTATTTTTTCTGCAACTTCTTATTCAAATTCTGGCAATTTTAATATTTTTTTTGAGCGATAATCCGCATATGAGAACTTAAATTATTTTTTATTAAATAATTTTGAAAACTATTTTTATAATCATCCGTTGATTCAATCAAAACTTTTGTGAAATCATCAATTTTTAATTGAAATTCATTCACAGTATTTTTTACAATATCAACATCTAATTTTCCAGGAGTAGAAATTTCTAATACTTCAAACCCACATTTTGAAAAAAGTAACGCAATAGACATTGTATTAAAGAAATTTAAATGTTGCGGCGGCGAAATACTTTTAGAGTATTTCCCTAAAGTTTTAATATCAAAGCCTTCGCCATTCAATGTTGTAAGCAATAAAATTCCATTTGGTTTTAAAATTTTATGAATTTTTTTCAAGAATAAATCTGGTGAAAATAAATGTTCAAATAATTCAAATGAAGTTACAAAATTAAAGTATTCTTTTTTTTCAAGCGTCAAATTTTCTATACTTTTCTGTATAACATTAATTTTTTTTTTTATCATTGCTTTTGCTAAATCTTCCGCTGGTTCAATGCCGAAAACATTTTTAAAAATTTTTGTCTTATTCAATTCTTCTAAAAATGTTCCGTAACCAGCGCCAATATCAGCAAAATATTGATTTTCAATTTTATACTTTTTTACAAATTTTTTTATGAATTCAGCGCGTGGTTGGAAAATTAATTTTCTTCTATTTTCCTCTGTCTTAGGATAAAAATCACTTGCAAAAAATTTAACAGAATCTGAATATTTATAAAAATTAATTATCCGCTGATATGTAGGACGCGGATTGCAAAATAATGTATTGCAAACTTTACACTTGACAAAGTTAAAAGAATTCTTTTTAAAAACAAATTCATAATTTTTAGATTTACAAGCTGGACAATCAATTATTACGAATTCATCTAAATAAAAAAAATATTTTTTTATATCTTTTTTTATTAACTTCAAAAAAGTATTAAATATTATTTGAGGTCTTATTTCTTCTTCTTTCATAATAAAACCTCATTAATATAATTTTTTAAAATTTTATAAAATATATTATGACCTATTTCCGTGTAATGAACATTATCGTATGTTAAATTTCTATCTAATATTTTTATAATTTCCACATAATGTATTGAGCTTTTATAAAAATTTGTTAATTTAAAAAGAAAATCATTTGTTAATAAAATATTTTTATAAAATTCTTCAGGTCTTTTTCTATCAATTTTATTAGTTTTTAAGGGAACTGGAGTAGAAATCAAAACAACATATTTTAAATTTTTTATCAAACATTTCCTGATGTAATCAATATCTTGACTAATATCCGTATAGGATAAATTTTCAACTTTTTTATTACTCAATCTAAAACTTGAAGTTTGAATAATTATATTTTTTTTTTTTTCTCTGAATTCATTTTGAAGAATAATATCGTCAATTATTTCTTGTTTTTTAGGAGTAAAATCAACAAACCCTACATTAGTTATCAAATTGTCGAATTTCAAATTAGGATTATTTTTTATAAAATTGCATAAAGTATAAAAAACAGTAATATATTTGATTCTATTTAGTAATAAACACTTTTTCCCTAATTTAATCAGATAATTATACAATTTGATGCCAAAACTTTTTTTTTTATTTTCTAAATAAATTCCTCTTGAATCTAAAAAAATCAAATAATCAAAATTCTCGTCTTCTGTATTTTTCTTAATAATAAAATCATCACCTATATTTATTTTGCCAAAAAAATTTAAATTTAAATTCTTATTATTTAATTTCATTGTTCCTATAAACACAATTTAAACACATCTTTAATTTATTTGAATTTCCAGTTTTGTGAAGTTTTCTAATTGTTTTAATATAATCAGATTTCCAAATGCTTTCTAAAGAAATTTCATTAACATTCCCTATAATCATTGCATCAGAAAATAAAGATAAATTATATACATCCGGGCAAGCGCAAGGAAGAACTTTTCCATCATATAAAACTACTAATCTTTGCCATAAAAATTGACATATCCAATCTGTCTTCAAATCGTAATTTTGAATATCAAAATTACGGCAATCCAAATATGAAACTTCTTCAGCAAATTGATTCCAAAAATTTTTATAATCATCAAGTTCATCAATTATTTCAGAAATTAATACTGATTGAATTCTAATTTTTGGATGCTTGACTTTTTTTTTTTCGCGTGTTTCAATTAACATTTCAAGATTTTTTAGTAGCTTGTTAAATGAACCTCCAACACGATACTTTTCATAAACACTTTTTTTATACCCTTCAATAGATATCGAAATTCTATCTAAACCGACATCTATTAATTTATTAGCGACATTTTCAGTAAGTAACTGTAAATTTGTATTGAAATAAACATCAATCAAACCTTTTTTTTTTGCATATTCCACAAAACTATACAGCTCTTTATGAAGTAATGGTTCACCTCTATAATTATATTTACAACCGTATAACCCCTTTTCTGCTCCTTCATCAATAATCTTTTTATACAAATTAAATTTCATATAGGCATTTTTATTATTCATTTTTTGAGATGTCGAACAAAATGGGCATTTTAAATTACAGTTACTCGTAACTTCAATATCCAAAAACAGTGGAAAATCTTCTACTATACCTTTTTCAGGATTTGCCGTCCATTTTCTTCGATATTCTTGAAACTTCTTATCGTTATTGTCAAACAAACTTTTATCTGACAATGTATGAAAATTTGAATTTACTTTTATATTTGACATAAGTTCAGTCCTTAAATTTATTAAATTGCGCGATGGAGTATATTCTATGAACGATGGGCAAATAGATAAGATTACAGAGTAAAAAATGTAATCTTATTAAAAATTTCTAAATACTGTTCTTTAATCCGAATAAAAATTTCTCGCGAGATATCTTTGTTATAAATATGTGTTGTTTCATTTCTATCATTCGGCATTTTTAATAATATCTCTTCTTGCAATAAAAACGGTATCGCAAAAATTTCTTTTAAAACATTACACACTGATTTTTATAGAATACTTTCTATTACTTGCGGTAGTTCTTTAATAAACAATCTTGCGTATTCATTTTTAACAAACTTAATTTGGTCCAACTCGCTGTCAGGAAAAGTAGAAATCAAACGAGCTATTTGCGGCGGATAAATTCCTGCCGCTTTCGATTGCGAAGCCGTAAATATTTCGCGCCAGTCAATAGATTTATTTTCACGCCATATTACCCAAATATCTACCAAATCTTTAGGCTGCATCCTGCTTTGAAGACAAGTTAATTTATTCGATAATATATTCAAAACATTATCTAATTTAGGAAAGATATCATTTTTATTATAAGTTCCGTAATAAAACGGAATATCATTAACAAAATCAATTTTCAATTTATCTTCTACAAAAATACTTAAAAAACAATCGCTTTGATTAGTAATTTCATATTTTATTTTTTTTAATCCCATCAATGTATTTTTTTTTAATTCATCAAAATCATCATACCCATTAACAAAAAAATCTAAATCATCCGAATATCGGTAATTATAAAAAAATCTATGCAATAATGTTCCGCCAGTCAAATAAAACGGCAAGTCCATTTTTTTTATTTCCGACAATATTTTATCTTGTAACGGGTACAGAATTTCTTCGTAAAATAAATTGAAGTCCTTCACGAATATCTTTCCTCCAAATTTTATGTTTTATTTTATCCCATTTTTCATTTAACAAATCAAACGATAGAGCTTCTTTTAATTCATAATAATTCAACCGCTCAATTGCCCTGACTATAGCCCATTCCTGATTAAACCATCCGTCTTCTTTTTTTCCATGCAAGTAATCAAGAAAATCCTGTTCGGAAATATTATAATCCCAAATTATTTTTTTTATATTCATATTTTATAAATCTAAAGTATTTTAATTAGTACATTGTCGAAAATTTCTAAAATAATTCAAAAAATATTCTTACCTTAAATACAAGATTTTTTTTGATAAGATACTAAGTTAATGCTAAAACATTCTAACATTCTAACACGCTAACACGCTAACACGCTAACACGCTAACACGCTAACACGCTAACACGCTAACAC
>DAINAU010000206.1:0-279 GCA_036733285.1 bacterium | reverse complement strand
GCTAACATCCTAACTTTCTAACTATTACTCACATTCCCCACACTTTTATTTTGTCATCTATTATTTCGGAGTAAATTTTTTCTTCCCATTTCTTATCTGATTTTCTATCAAAAATTATTAGATGTCCTTCTTTAGCTCCGCATTTATCCATATAATCAGATAATTGTTTTATTCCGTCATCTTTTGTTTTTGAATTCCTGAACACTTTTGTTTCTATGCAAAATTTTTCGCCGCCGAATTCTACCATTAAATCTATCCGCCGCATTCCGAGTCCATATT
>DAINAU010000205.1:0-6958 GCA_036733285.1 bacterium | reverse complement strand
CTTATTTATTTTTAATGACTTAGCTGATTTGACTTCTGGTTATGTGAATTTAGAATGCGTCTGCCGACTGGAAACATACGGGCGAAAATGACTAAAACAAAAATTAGCGAAACTATTTTTCAGCGTTTAAAAAAAAACACTGTAAAGATATATTCGATAACATTGAAAATTTTATTACGGATTTGCGGGATAATCAACGCATCAGTTATTCTGTAAAAGATATTATTGTTACAACGCTATTAATGTTTGCAAATAATACGGAATCTCGAAAAGCGATGAATAAAAAATTTGAAGAGCCTAAAAGCATCGAATTCGTAAACGCTTTTAATAATTTAAATTTAAAGCGGTTGCCGCATGGCGACGCTAAGAAAAATTTTTATAAAACAGGATTGCGAACTGAAAGCGGCTTATAGATTGATTGACACTTAAAAAAAATGTTTTCGCGTTTGAAAATTTGTTTGCTGTTTAACGGTTTAAAAAAGTAGCTGAATAGAAATGGGATTTTTGTTTTTTTTCTGAATTTTTAGAGTTGTTTCTTTTTATAAAATTTTATTTTTTTTAATTTTTTTATGATTTTTTTATTGGTTCCGATTTTTGCTGCCGGCTTTTTCTTATCCGAAGCGTTGTTTTTATCGGACTTTTATTTTACTCGTCGGTTTTGCCCAAGATTTTACCGGAAAAAAAATCTTGAAAAATCTACAAAATAAAGTATAATATAATAATTTAAAAATCGATACGTCATAAAAACATAAAAAAAATTAGTTAATAAAAAAAATGTACACAAACGAAGCGCTTGCCGATAAAAGATTATTGATTATAATGCCTAATAAAACGATTACGAATTATATTTCAAATCTTTTATCTGATTTTAAAGGGCGGATAAAATTATTAGAAATCACTCCGGGTTTAATACAGGAAATCGACGAATTCAAACCAAACTGCATAATCGCTTATACTCAATTAAAATTCGATAAAAAAGATATTTACGGTATTATTCGGAATGAAACGATTTTTTGCGACACTCCTATTTTATTCGTATCCTTTGATACGATACCGTTTAATTATCTTGAATACGATAAAAGCGTCGCATATTTAAAACTGCCGGTCAATAAAGAGCAATTATTAATTGAAATAGACAAACTGATTTTTAAACGCAAGTTTGTATTAATGGTTGACGACAGCATATTGATACATAAGTTATTATCAAAAGTTTTAAAAGAAAATAATTATGGAGTATTAGAGGCTTTTAACGGAAAGAAAGCGCTTGAATTGTTAAATATTTATAAACCGGACATTATTATAACAGATATAGAAATGCCTGAAATGAACGGTTATGATTTTTGTAAAAACGTAAAACAAAATCCTGCTACGGAAAAAATACCGGTAATTATTTTGTCATCATTGAAAGGAGGAATAGATATAGACAGAGGATTTGACGCAGGGGCAAACGATTATCTTACGAAACCGATAGACAATGAAGAATTGCTCGACAGGTTGTCAAATTTATTGAATGCGTCTAAAACTTTTATACGCGAAAAAATCCTTGTAGTGGACGACAGCAAATTAATTAGAAATATGATGATTCAAGGATTTGAACAGCAGGGATTCAGAGTCGCATACGGAGTAAATGGACAAGACGGGTTAAAAGTTGCCGCTGAATTCGAGCCTGATTTAATCACGACTGATTATGATATGCCCGTATTAGACGGCTGGGGTTTTTGTCAGGCATTACGAAAAGATCACAGTTTAAAAAACATACCGGTAATTATGCTGACTTCGCGAGATTCAAAATCCGATAAAGCTAAAACAGGCGGCGCAGGAGTAAAAGCTTATTTAACAAAACCGTTTACGGTAGACAAACTGATTTCCATAGTCGAGCGGACGCTTGCTGAAAAAAGAATGGAAAGAGAAAGAGAGGTATTAAAATTATATATTTCCGATTCTGCTATGGACGCTGTAATGAACGCCTCATTTCAAAAAAAGGTTTCTTCTAAGACTCGAGCGAAAAAAATATTCGGAACCGTAATATTTACGGATTTAAAATCTTTTACGCCTACGTGCGAATCGTTAAATCCAAAACAAATTATGGAATTGTTGAACGAATATTTTGACGTTATGTGTTCAATATTGAAAAAGCACGACGCTGTCATTGATAAATTTATAGGCGACGCGATAATGGCGTTATGCAGAAACGGAGAAGAAGGGGCATACAATGCAGTCGCTGCAGGTTTTGAAATGACGCAAGCCATTCCGGAATTTAATAAAAACCGCTCAACGCCGCTTCATATGCGGGTAGGAATTAATTCAGGAAACGTTTTTTGCGGAGATTTAGGGAGTAAACATCACAGACTTGATTTTACCGTTATCGGCGATAACGTTAATATAGCTCAACGACTTGAAAGCAATTGTCCCGTTGACGGAGTCTTGATAAGCGAATCCACGTATCAGCTTGTTAAAAATTATGTTGAAGTTGACAATATCGGGCTTATAGCTTTGAAAGGGAAAAAAGAGAAAATCAACGCTTACAGCGTTATAAACGTGAAACAAAAATAAAAATCTTTACACTGAAGAGCGGGCGATTTCGCTGGAAAATAGAGCGCTCGTTTAATAGGGAAAAAATATTGAATTTTCTCTTGAACATGCTTATTCGCATAAGCCTGATAAACCGGAAAAGCAT
The DNA here is from genome assembly GCA_036733285.1 of bacterium. Taxonomy (GTDB): domain Bacteria; phylum JAGOBX01; class JAGOBX01; order JAGOBX01; family JAGOBX01; genus JAGOBX01. Next base: position 4,281 of record DAINAU010000205.1, on the reverse strand, counting down.
TATATTATCAAAAATATTTTTACCGATGTAGCCGCCAAAGCAGTATCGGTTGATGATATAAATTAGTTAAAATACGCTATTCTTATTGAACCAAAATCGGCATAAAATTTTTGCTTTTAGTTATTAATAATTTTTATAATTTCATTTTATTCGGAATAAATAATCTTTACATAATTATCGGGTTATGTTATAATTCAAAAGTTAAATGAAATGCGGTTATTTGAAATCAACCGCATTTGAGATTTTTAGTTGTTTAAATTTTTTTCTATTAGTTTTAATGGATAAAATAAAGCAATTTTTAGAATGACGCTGAATAGTAACAATCTATTTTTTATATTTATGAAGAAAAATTTAAAAATAGGATTTACTTTATTAGAAATTCTCGTAGTGATTGCGATTATAGGAATTTTATCTGTTTCGGCGTTAACAGCGTATCAATATTTCATTTCAAGATACAAATTAAAAAGTTCTGCAAAGACATTGACAGATACGATTTTTTACGCTGGGTATTACTCTAATTTTTTCAAAAAAAAAACGGCGGTAAAACTTTATTACAATAAAGATAGCTTATATGCAAACGTGATTTCGTATGAAAGCGAGAGCGACCCTAAGGTCATAAATAAAATTAATATTGGCGAAGACGTATTAATAAACCCGTTAAACGACGGGACAGACGCGCGACTGCCCGAAATTTATTTTAACAAAAATTATGCGATTTCAGGAAAAGCCGAAGTAAGATATCCTTCGTATTATGTTAGCGAATCCATAATAGGAAAATCATCTCCATTGATTCTTATAACTTTAAAACCGGCATTAGACCCGAAATTGAAATCAAATAAACCGAGATATGCGGCAATCCAATTTTTTGAGGAATCCGGAAGAACGCTTCTGCATCAATCCGGATTTGAAAACAATAAATATTTTAAAGATTGAGATTTATGGAAAAAAATTTTAAGACCAAAAATATATTATCGAATCGCGGAGTTATGCTTCTTGAATTGCTGATAACGATAATAATCCTTGGAGTGATTTTTGTAAGATTAATTTATTCTTTTAATCATTCTATACAGATTTTTATAAGAGCGCGGGAAGTAACTAACGCCAATTATATTGCAAAGAGAGAAATGGAATTATTGAAAATGCAATATAAACATATTCCGAATTTTTCTCCTGTTTCAAGCTCTGATTTATTTGTCGCCGACGTTATGACTAACGAAAAAATAGCGGAATATAGCGGCTGGAAATTCGATATGATAGTTGAAAACGCAGATGTGGCTCCGAATTCGCAGTCTTTAAGCGGCAGATTAAAAAAAATTTCTTTAAAAATATATTCTCCTAAAAATAATATTTTTAGTTATGTAAGTTATTTTACGCCGGCGGGCAATAATAATTAATCGGCTATAAAAAATGAAAAAAGAAAACGATTATTACGGATTTAGATTAAAACAAAACGGGTTGACGCTTATCGAGGTTCTTGTGATATGCGCGATTTTCGGATTGCTTAGCGTTGGTATTTTTAATTTTTTTATGAATGTGATAAAAGTTTCAAAAAGAGCGGAATCGCAAACCCTCGTTTTTCAAAATCAGAATTTTGTTTTAGAAAATCTTCCGGTTTCGTTGAAAAATTGTATTCCAACCAAAATAGACGGATTTGCGGATACGACGGCTTTTTTCGGTTCGTTATCCGTTAAATATCTTGATTTTTACAATAAACCGGTCTCGAAATTTATTTCGGATTTAGTAACGCCTGCCGGAGGTTTATCCCAATCGTCGTTTGTCCGGTACGTATCTCTATCTCCGACAATCACGGATACAGAACACTCCACGCTCTACAATTTTTCTTTCGGAGTTGGAACCGACAAATATCTTTCGGAATCTACGAATCCTGATGTAATCGAAAGCAGAAAAAAATTTAGACTTTTCAGAAGTTGCATTTCAAAAAATCTTGACGACAGATTAAATTCGACCGATAGTTTAAACGCCGACAGTTTTCCCTTTTATCTAAAAGATTACTGCTCGAATATCACGGGTTTGAGTTTTAAATTTTTTGATCCGGCAACATTGAATTGGGTTTCGGGAGACTGGAACAAAACTTATCTTCCGGCCGCGGTAGAAATAAGCGTAACCGCTTCCGACGATATAAAAAAAATCGGGGATTCGACAAAAATAGGTTCCGGATTAAGCAAATCCGTTATAGTATCTATACCTTGTTCTAATTTGGAATGATTATGAAAAAAAAAGGAAGCATTTTAATAGTAACGCTATGGATAATTGCTTTGCTTGGGATGATAGTTGCCGCAATGCATTTCACTATGACTAAAGAATATCAGATAGCAAAAATGAAGGAAGCTTCCGTAAGAAGTTATTATCTTGCCGAAGGCGGAATAGCCGCGGCTATCGAATGCCTTAGACAGGATAGAATGAATTTAACCTCTATAGACGCGCCAATTTCAAACCAGCTTTTAATAAATGAAATAGGCGCAGTTGGAATATACGGAAGCGGTTCGGACGGCGGCGCTCTTTTCAACTCGTTGTTTTCCGACGTCGATAATATTGCGAATAATTGCGATTATTGTCAATTCATAGAATTGTATAACGATTCTAACGACACGATTGATTTGAATGATTATCGAATTGAAATGGATAATGATATGGATAGAACTTCGCAATGGAACGATGATTACAGATATAGAAAAGGATTTTATTCTTATAGTTTAAAGGAACATACAAACTCGGACTGGATAGGAAATACCGGATACGAGAATTATAGAACAACTAAAGTTCCGCCAAGATGTTTTGCCGTAATACTTCCTGAAATGCCGAATAATCCGGTTGTAAAAAAAGGTATATTCGCCTCTATAATACCGGATAATTGTATTGTAGCAAGGATAAACGAGGGGACTTTTTGGTTTCATGATCAATCTACCAGTTCGGCTGATATAAAAAGATTTCTTGGACTTACAGGCGGAAACGATAACCCCAACGGTTCTTCCGACAGAATGTGGATGTATGATAAAACCAATAGCAACAGGCCTTTTTATATGCGTTTGTTTAAACAAAGTTCAAATTCGGTAACGGACGCCGTTTATATTGAAGGAAATAATTATTGGACTACAGGTTCGGACAGATGCGTATCATTCGGCAGACCTTCGCTTCATCGCGGATTTTACGGGACGCCGGTTGGCTTTACTGCTAATTCATATAATTGTCTTGTCTGGAACGGCGGCTCTCCATACTGGATTAATCAGGCGGACACTGTTTTCAGATTCGGGTCGCCCGGTTTTACAAATTTCGGACAGTCGGCTTCCGATGTGTATTTAATAGATTCGGTAAAACCGTTTTCCGGAACTTATAAAACCAATACATGGATTGAAGGAAATGATAAAACCGGAAGATTTTTTAAAATGGAAGATATTGAAGACGCCGACGGAAATTCTCTCGGTTCCTGCACAATATATATTATCGACGAAAAATCAAAGTTCCATTTGAATTTTAAAAATCGAGCCTCAAATTATTCAGAAGCGTTTTCCGGAATAGACGAAGGCTCGTTCAACTTTTTAAACGCGATTACTTCAAATAAATTCAATCCGTATTCAATCAAGTCGATAGTTCTCGGACTTTCAACAAATCAAAATTATGTTAAATATGCGAAAAAACCGTTTCTTCAAGTCGACAGAGTAGATTACTGCTCGTTTGACGACCAAGGAAATTATCAGAAAGATTTAATGAAATACGTTCAGAATTATTGTTCCGCGTATCCTGCGAATTTTTATAATTATAATTATTCGGATAAAATGTCGTATCCAGTCAACTGGAATACCGCTTCTGACACGGTTTTAAAAGGATGCCTGAATGTTTTGATAAGCGGTTCGGCTTCGATTGATTTTATAATTTCGCAATGGAATTCCAGAAAATATTCAAATCCATTCGACGGTCTTGACGAAAATGGAAACGTTATTATTTACGGAGGATTATCCGGAAATATGACATGGGTTGGAGTCAAGAAAGAATTTTTTGATTTTATCGACGGATTAAACGCCGGATCGGTTCCGCCAAAAGATAAGACCTTAATAAAATATAATTCGATAAGAGGAAACAGCGGCTCTCCGCCAATATGTTTTGGACCGGAATATTTACAGACGCAGTTTCCATATAGTTATTATACTATAATAGCGGAAAGCTCGATACCTGTGAGATTTTTTGGAAACAAGGAATATTTTAAAAATAAAATTTCACATAACCAGAAGTCAAATCAGCTAAGTCATTAAAAATAAATAAGAA
>DAINAU010000204.1:0-6967 GCA_036733285.1 bacterium | reverse complement strand
CCGCTTACTTTATTATTTGAAGCGTCTAATAATTCTATATGAAAACCTTCTTTAGTAATACTGCTTATTACAGGCATTACCTGCGTATTAGCGTTAATCACTACCGGAATAATTTCAAGTTCGTCAGTATAAAAAGCAGTATTATAATTTTCAAATTCTACATCGCTGCCGGTTGCGGCTGCGACAGCTAAATTTCGTATAAACAAACTGCGTTCAGGAACGTCAAACTTATATTTCAATTCGAATATTTCAAATCTCGAAACAAACAAATCAACTTCAATTTCAATTTTCATTTGAAAGTAGCGCGCGTAATAAGCTCCGCTTTTAAACGCTGTCCAATCGCTCCATTCTTCATTGTCATTTGATAATTTTATAAATCTTTTGATTTCAAAATCCGGCGTGATAAAATCAAAATCATTTTCAGGATAATCAGAAAAACTGCGGTTCGGATATGATTCAAAAGTTATTTCAGCGTCAGAGCGAAATGCTTTAAAGTTCAATATTTCGCTTATATTCACGCTGTCAATTTTTATCAAATCGCAGACAGACGTTGTATATGAAAATATCGTATTTTGATTTGTTATTATATTTAATGCCGGTATTGCGCTCGAAACAGTCGGCGTATCATTCGGCAAATCAGACGGTCTGATTCCAGCGGCATTAATAAATTTTTCAGGAATATCATTTACCGCAGGTATATAATGACAATTTTCAAAATCGCCGCTATGTTCGTCTATTTCGTCATACTCAAAAATATAGCGTTTTTTTTCGCTTACGCCCGCAATATTCAAAGATACGCTTTTCGCGTTGACGCTGTAGTTTCCGCTTGTGTCAACCGCTTTAATCCAATACCGCTGCGTTCCGCTCGCTTCAGCGTCAAATTCAAATCTGTTGCCGGCGAAATTACTTATTATTACATCCCCGCCGCCCCAGCCGCTGCCTGTATCTTTGCGTATTTCATAACCGGATAAATCAATATCGTCAATATGTTTCCAAGTCAAAATTATTTTGTCGTTTTTTTGAATGCCTGCAAATTCGCTGACATCCGCAGGCGGCTGCATTTTGCCTATCAAATATATTTGCGAAATATTCGCGCTGTCAATCGCCGTTTCTTTTCCGTTCCGGTCAACCGCAACCGCTGTTATTTTATATATTTTCAGCGAATCAAGCGCTCCCATTATCGTATAGCTGTTTCCGTATGTCAAACCGCGATACTGCCATGTCTGCGAATCTTCTGAAATATATATTTTCGCATAGCTATACCGGTTGTCGGCAGGTTTGTCAAAATATGCGTCAATAGTATTTTCAATCGTGCCGTCTGAAAGTTTTTGTATGCGTTCAGATAATCTCAAATTATTCGGGTTAGCGACCGCGCTTTTATAATCAGGCAAGCTCGAATAATATTCCGGCTCAATAATATATTCAATAGTATCGTCGCTGTAAATAGCGTCCGTATATTCTTCGCAATAAACGCGCTGAAATTTCTGGTCTTCGGTAAGGGTCATTAACATTACGCGATACTTTTTGTTTGTAATTCCATGACGGCTGTGAGTGATTGAAACAACGTCGCCGATATGGCATTCAATTATTCCAAGCCCCGCCTGAAACTCGCAGCGTTTGCGCGAATATTTTTCATACTTCAACATTCTGCTTCCAATCCATAACGCCTGCGCTCTGTTTGTTACCGCTTTCAATGTAAGCGTTTTTCGGACTTCCGGTTTATCAAGCGAATCCTTGTCGCGCAATATAACGGTATCGCGTTCATAATCTTTCTCGGCGTTCAAAAATTGCAGTTCAATAGTATTTACAATTTCGCTTTCCGCTTTTTGCAATGTTTGAAAACTGTTTGCAATAATTAAATTTGAGTTTATATGCATTACTGAATCCGCTCGTTCGCGGACTAATAATTTAAACATACCGTTTTCAGTCGTAGCCAAGCCGTCAAAACATTGGCATATATCGTTTGCTATATTTGCAAATTCGCTTATTGTGTCTATTACAATATCGCAATTTAACTGCGGAGTATGGTTATAACAATAAGAACGCGCGTATTCAAACGAATCCTTATCTATTATATTTATATCAATATTCTCGCCGTAACCGTAAATTTCATTTGTAAGCAAATCATATATTGCGTTAGCTGGACATCTGTAATTATGCTCGCCTGACAAATGATTCGTTTTTATGCCTGTGATTATTGACGTTACTTCAGGCATCTGACCGTTTAATTGTTCGTTTGAAATCGCGCTTAATCCAAGCAGCGCGGTTTGCGGATATGAAAGTTTGCCCGCTTCAATTTCGTCTATTGAAAAAACGTAAAGCGAAGCGTGAGTGTAAAAATCGTCGACCTCGTTCAATCGTATAATTTCAATATCGCAATCGGCGAATGTGTAATTCGTTTCCGCAGTCGCGTCGAATGTAAATGTTTTTCTGATTGTAGATTGAGTTCTATCAGTATAAGATATTGCGGTTGCGTATTTTTCTTCCGAGTTTTTTAAAACTCGAATTTTTATATTTACAGTATTAGCGTTTATTGCTCCGTTGCTTGCATTCGTTTGATACAATCCCTGTATCATAAAATTAAACATTAATTTATTGGTATCCGTATCCTGAACGCTGTAAAAACATTTGCTGTCTTTTTCCAGCAGCGGAAAAGATAAGATTTCAAGATTGTGGATTTCGCTTAATCCAATTGTAATAAAATCAATTTCTTCAATCTCTAAAATATTTGTATAAGGAGTAGTTACCCAACCCCAATAATCTCCATCTGTTGTTGTATATACTTGACTTTGCGTCGAAATATTCGTGATTTTTACAATATATCCTTCAAGCGAATCTAACCCAGTTTCTTCTTTATTAATTCTTATTTTTTTTGATTTGGGAATAATTTGAGGAGGTCTTCGTTCCACTTCTTCGGTATAATCTTTATTCCAAACGCTGCGAAAAGGAGTTACCCCTTCGGGTGATGGCGACCCCAAAAATTTTCCTATTGAAATATTAAATTTTGAATCTCCAAATTTAAAGTTGGCTCCGCCATTCGAAGAGTAAAGAGATAAATTTCTCGGGTCGTCAACAAATTTTATTGTTAAATCTATTATATCTGTTTCCACTTTTAAAATTTGATGAAAAAAATTTTCATTTCGATATATTTTTTTACCTAATGTTTTTATGTAATTTGTATATGCTATTCCAAAATCTATTTCTTCTTGATTCAATAATCCGAGCCGCGTTTCAATATTTACATCTTCATATTTAGTTACATCGTTATTATTAATTTTGATGTTTTCAATCGATGCAATCTCGCCTTCGCATAAAGCTAAAATCATTTGCAATTTTGAATCGCTGTTTTCATCTGAAAAATTATTCAGCGCGATTACAGTGCCGCCCGTTTTCATTCGTCCGTAAATAATTGGAATCGGATGTCCGGCAGTCTCGACATTTTGTATGCCGTCAAAACCGTATGTCGGCGAGTTGTCAATATTATCGTTCTGCGGCAGCGACGGCGTTTTCGGTTTAAAATAAGGGTCAAAGTTTGAAGCAATAGCCGCGCCTGTAAGCGCGCCTTGCGCTACAGCCATAAATAACGCCCAGCCGGATAATGCCGAATCAGCGGCAAGAACCCCGCCTATCACCGCGCCCGCAGCCGTAACTGCCATTATATTTCACTCTCCAATTTCAATCTGCCCGCTATAACCAATCTTTTTTTCCAATGTTCGTCAAGCCGCGAGATTGCCACGCCCGCCGTTTTTGTCGCGTGTATGAATTTATTATCGTCAAAATATATTCCCGCGTGATTCGCGGCTCTGCGCGAACATCTGAAAAGCATTAAATCGCCTGTTTTAAATTCATTATCATTAATTATGTTTAAACACTCTTTAAAGCCGTTTAAATATCTGTTTGAACCGTCTTTATACCAGTCGTCTTTATATTCGATTTGCGGCAGCGTAACGCCGTTTTTAACGGCAAACACTTCAAGCAGCGTGTAGCAATCAAGTCCGCGTTTTATGTCTCCGCTCCCAAGCAGATACGGCGTTCCAACCAAACTTTGCAACCAGTGTTTCATTTTAAAAATCCTCTGCGTCTCCGCGTTTCTGCGTCTCTGCGGCTCCGCGGCTAAATAATTCTTACCCTTTTTCCCGGCACGCCCGGAAACCCGCCGAACCGCATCGTATTTCCAAACTCTCTGCATTTGCTAAATGTATAATCGCAATCGCCGCTTCCCGAATAACCGCACTGCGCGCTTTTAAACTTCCAGTTGCAGGATTCTTTTGTAAATTTACGGCGCGGCAATTGAGAGCTTAAATTAAAAACAGGGTCAAGCGATATATTGACAACCTGCGTATTATCGGAATCGGCAATTGATATATTTCCAATTTTAAAATCCGCGTTAAAATTATCCTCGTTGTCTGTCGGCAGATATGTTCCGCTTTCATTGTCAAACTCAAGCAGTATCAAACTTATATTTACTTTCACGCCTGACAAATCATTATTTGTTATTAAGCCGGAAAACCCGCCTGTCGCGTCCGGTATCGCAATATTCAAAGTATTAATTTTATTCTCAGCCGAGTTGGTTATGTCTCCGTGTTCAATACCGGTCGGCAGATATGTATTGCCTTTCCAGTATATAGTTTCGCTGCCGCGCGCGTATCGCAATGTCAATTCGCCGTTGACATTTATCTCATATAACCACTTCGGGATTATCGCTTCTTTTGCCGCTTTTGTTTTAAAATCTTCCATATTTTTCTCGCTTTTTACTGATAACCGATAACTGATAACTGATAACTTTTTTTAAACGCATTCTATTAAAACAACATCGCCTTCCGCGTTCAAATGCCAGTCGCGTTCAAGATATGTTGATTCCTCATCAAACCTTACTTTATAAAAAAATTCAAAATCCGCCGTTATAGTTCCGGTCGGCGGTTCGCTGAAAGTAATTATTCCTGTCTCGTAATTGACTGTATAATTTTCTACAGTTATGTCGCCAACTTTAACTGTTACGCTGGCCTCTTTAATATGTTTTTTATCGAGCGCATAATCTGCTGTCTGCGTCGAGTTATACGGATATTCGTATCTTTTTTTTAACTGAAATTCGGTTTGCGAGCCGTCGCCGATTCCCAAACTTTGACCAGTCGCTTTATTATCGTAAAAGTCTTTGAATAAAAACGGATAACAGCCTCCTAACATCGCATTATAAAAATTATTAAACCGTTCGATATTTTCGGCTGCGCTCGATACTTTAAATTCAAATTTGTAAAGAGGAAAGCTGCGCAGCGCGATTGTTTGTATCGCGCTCGATTCGAACGTATTCTGCAGCGTTCTGAAAAGCGGCTTGCGCTTATACGGAAATTTTATTGATACAATGTCCGTCAATACAGGATAACTCATTTTATTACCTGCCTAAAAGATTTGCTCGAAAATTCACATCTTTCTTGGCTTCGCCGCGTATTACATTTACTATTGCATTAGAATTATTATGAAGCCCTTGTAAAAAGAATGCGTTCGGGTCAACTATATTAAACAATTTAAAAACTATCGGAGAACTTTCTCCGGAAAGAGGAATCCCTGAATTCGCCGAACTTCCAACCGAACCGCCTTTCGCAAATCTCTGTATCTTACCGCTGTTTATTGCCTCAAGCAACGGTCTGAATTTCTGCGCCATTAATGCGTTCACTACAAACTCGCCGTTTGATAATTTTGCAAATATATCGTCGCTCGTTCCGGCGCCGGGTCCGGAAACCATACCGCCAGATGCAAATTTAAAAGGACTGTCGCCTGCGCCGTATGAATAATTTCCCGTGTTAGTTCCGCCGCCGAAAATCCCTCCTATAAATCCCAGCGCTCCGCCTATTATGCTTTTCACAGTCGTCAATTTCATTTCAGCCACTATCATATCCGCTATCGCTTTCACAAACGCGTCGCGCATTGAATGACTGAAATTTATCCATGCGTCTTTTAGATTAGTTACATTTTTTATCGAATCCTGAATGAACCCCGATATTCCGCTTTGCAATGTGTTTGCCATATCCGAACCGGCTTGCTCTATTACTTCCGATACCGTTCTGAAATTTTGTTCCGCGCGTCTCCAGCCCGCTTCAAAAGCTTCGCTCGCGGTTATATCGTTTGCGCGTAATTTCTCGTTTAACGCTTTGTTTATTTTCTCGCGTTGTTCCGCTGTGGTTGTTGCAAGTTCAAGCATACGCATTAATTCCGAAGCCGTGAAATTCGTATAATCCCGAAATTGCTCTTTCAACGCTTCGCTCTTTTCAGCATAAACCTTTTTTATCATCTCGACTGTTTCGGCGTTTGCCGAATATTTTTTTAATAATATATCCCGTTCGTTATCGAGTTCTTCCTGCAGTATCTGTTTTAGATATTCTTTATTTTCTTTTAAATAATTATTTAATGTCTGTTTTTCTTCTTCGAGTTTTTTCTTTTTATAATCGGTTTCCTCGTCGCTTATCCGTTTTAAATTTTTTTCGTGAGCCGCGTCTATTTCTTCTTTATCTTTTGAATAATTTAAATAATCCTCTTTGCGTTCTTTATAATTTTTATTTTCTTCGTCGCGCAATTTCTGGAATCTGTAAGAGTCCTCGTCCATTGTCCGCTGATTTATATAATCGCGGGCAGCCGCTTGTTTTTCAATTTGTTTTAATTCGTAATTTTTATTAAGTTTGTCGTTTTCAACTTGATACGCGGTATCGAGCGCCGGTATTGACGAAGTCATACCTTCTTTTTCGAATTTTGATTTTGCAGTCGCATATTTATTTTTTAAATTGAATTTATCAATTTCAAGTTGAGCCGTATCTTCCGGCAGCATCGCTTTCGTTATAAATTCAAAACTTTCATCCTTCAACTCTTTCTGTTTTTTCTCAAGTTCGCTTTTGAATTTTTCAGTGTTTTTTTCATAATCAAAAAGTTTTCCGTAATATTTTATCTTTTCCGATTCCGGCTCTTTTTCGATTTTTTC
>DAINAU010000203.1:0-6968 GCA_036733285.1 bacterium | reverse complement strand
ACTACTGCCACTGTATCCGGCGACTTCGGAGCTATCGTGTCCGCGCCAGCCGCAGTATCTATCGGCGCTTTTCTAAACGGCTGCCATAATATTTTTGACGAATAAGTTCCCTGCATTTTATTTGCTAATGCGCCGCTGTCGCTTGTTGACCAGTAATTATATCTGAAATCAACATAAGTGTCGCATTCATTATTTACCGCTAAATCCGGATTAGACGGAGAACCTGCCCAGTTGTTTTTCACGAATTTATTGGCGTTTGAAGTTCCCAATAAATAATATCCAAACGAAGAATTGGAATCGGAAGTGTTCCTGCTAAAATAATTATTCGATGAATCAATACAAAAGCCCAAGCCGGTATTATTCGAACTTGTGTTGTCGGTTATGAAATTGTTATTGCTTGATGAATACAGGTAAAATCCTGTTCCATTGTTATTCGAACTTTTGTTGGAGCTAAAATTGTTATTACTTGATGAAGAGACATCAAAACCATGAGTATTATTATTTGAACTCGCGTTGTTGGTTAAATTGTTATTACTTGATGAAGAAAGGCGAAAGCCAAATTGATTATTATTTGAACTCGTGTTGGCATTCAAATTGTTATCATTTGATGAATCGAGGAAAAAGCCGCGCATGCTATTATTCATACTCGAGTTGTTATTCAAATTATTATTGCTTGAGGACTCGAGGCGATAGCCGTCCGCACTATTACTCAAACTCGAATTGTTATTCAAGTTGTTATTGCTTGAGGAAACGAGTTCAAAACCGCTGGCGCTATTATAAGAACTTGAATTATTGGATATGACATTGCTATTGCTTGATGTATTCAGGGTAAAACCCGCAATATTATTCGAACTCGCGTTATTGGTTATGACATTGTAATTGCTTGATGCAGTGAGTACAAATCCGTTTCCAAAATTATTTGAACTCGTGTTATTATTTAAATTGTTATTACTTGATGACTCAAGGTAAAAACTATGCAAATTTTTATACCCATTACAATTTCGGATTGTATTTGAATCAGAATTATTTGTAAAATAAAATCCCGCTCCCTGGCTGTCGCCGCAGTAATCAATTTTCACATTATCAATAATCGAAGTATCGACGTTATAAAACCATATTCCATAGTAACAACCCGTAATATGTAAACCCGAAATCCGCAGGTTATTACGGTTTTGCATATAAATTCCATAAAGGTTAACTATTGACGAATCGCCCGGCGGGTCGATTATCGTAGTCGCAGAATCCATGCCAATAAGCGAAATATTATTGGTATTTATAACTACTGTTTCAGCATAAGTTCCAGACGCCACATAAACCGTATTTCCGGCGGTGGCTACTGACATCGCTTTTGTAATAGTTCTAAACGCCGAACTTGTATCGCCACCGGTGTTTAAAGTATCCGAGCCGGTCGATGCGTTGACATACCAGATTGGTCCGGAATATTGCCGCGCAATTCCTGTTACTGCCGGCGAATACCACGATTCGTTTTTGAATAATGCGCCGTTTGTATAATGACTGTCAAACGCAGTTACTCTGTAATAATATGTTTCGCCTACGGTAACATTAGTGTCAACAAATACTGACGACTGATAAGTGACTGCCGCTAATTTATACGCATACCAGTTATTCGTATCGCCATTTGTCAGTTCGCTCGTTTTTGCGCGAAAAATATTATATCCCGCAAGACCTGCGCCGCCGAGCGTTCCAATATAATTCGGCGTAGTCCAATTTATTGTAATCCGTCCGCCGGCAGAAGTGTCAGCGCTAATCACAGATATTGAATCCGGCGCAATCGTATCCGCTCCGCTTGCAGTGTCAAACTCGCTCAATGAATACGGCTGCCATAAAATATAGGATTTTCCAGAACCCGATATACGGCTGTCGATTGCAGAGCTGTCCGTTGTCGACCAATAATTATTTACAAACGCAAAATTATTAGCCGACGAATTATATACCGCCGAATCATGATTCGACGCGGACGGCTGAATATTGTTTGCCGAATATGTATCGTTTGATAATCCGGTCATATATATTTGATAATTACCGTTTAACCTGAAATCATTCTGTTCAAATTTATTACCGCTGCCGCTGTTTTTATATACTCCGTAATTCTGATTCGAACAAAATCTATTGCCTTTGATAGTATGATTCGAACTTGCTAAATATAAACCGGAATTTGAATTTGAAAACGCTGAATTGCCGGTAATAGTGTCATTTGAGCCGGATATGTAAAATCCGTCTGTATTCGAATATACGGCGTTATTACTAATGGTATTGTTCGCGCTTGTTATATAAAATCCGCGCTGAGCGTTTGAATATGCCGTGTTACCCGTTAAAAGATTATTCGCGCCGGTTATATAAAATCCATGCTGTGAATTTGAATACGCAATGTTGCCGGTAATAATATTATTCGCGCTCAATAAATAAAATCCAGACGAAGTATTCGAACAAACGGTATTCGCTGAAAAAGTATTATAAAGAGCCGTATTCATTAAATGGAAACCGTATTGATTATTTGACACAGTATTATTGTTAAAAACACAGTAAACTGCAATTTGAAGATAAAAACCCCTTGTCGAATTGGAATTGACAATATTATTGTTAAAAATATTATAATTAGAATTAGTAATCAAATAACAGCCGACAGTATTGGAAATAATTTTATTATTATTCACTGTGTTTGAATTCGAAGTGTTGTTGAAATAAATCCCATAATAATTCCTGTTCAAATAACAATTCTGAATCAGATTCGAGCAGCTGCCGTTGTAAATGTAAATTCCGCCGCCGGAAGAATTCTGGCAGGTGTCGATTGTAACATTTTCAATAATCGAAGTATCGACATTATTAAAATAAATTCCCGAATAGCAACTCGTAATATGCAAATTCGCAATCCGCAGATTAGTCCGGTTTACCGCTGATATTCCGTATAGATTGAGAATAAAATATGTCCCGGCCGGGTCGATAATCGTCGAGTTAACGCCGTCCGAGTCCGCGCCGATAATAGAAACATTATCGGTATCAATCACAACTGCTTCAGTATATGTTCCTTTATACACATAAATCGTTTCGCCGGTCGTAATTGCGCTTGCGTAAACCGCCTGTAAAGCGCGGCTGATTGTTTTAAACGGATATGTTTCGCTGCCGTTGCCGCTTACTCCGTCAAGACCAGTGTCTGCGCTCGTATACCAGTTCGGTCCGTTATAAACCGGCATCGCTCCTGCGATAAAATACGGCGTAGAATCAGAATACCATGATTCGTTTATAAACTGCGCTTTATTGTCGAACGCGGTTACTTTATAAAAATATGTATCGCCTAACAGTATATTTGTATTTTGATATTGCAGAACGCCCGCTCCTACTGATGCAATATAATTTCCCCAGTTTACAGGATTCTGGCTGTTAGCCATGTAAATTCTATAGCCGCTTAAATCAGTCAATACTCCGCCGTTTTCTTCGTTTGCGGTCGAGGGAGACCAGCTGATTATACAAGTAGTATCGCCAAGCGAAACTACAGATACCGTATCCGGCGCTTTCGGCGCGATTGTATCCGCGCCGATTGCAGTATCGTTTAATGCTCGGCTGAAAGGCGACCAGATTATTTTATTGGAATTTGCCCCTTTTACTCTACCGGCAATAATTGAACTGTCAGATGTTCCCCAGTAATTATATCTAAAATCAAAAATGGTATCTGCGCCGCAATCGTTAAATATCCCCGAATCAGGATATGTCGAAGAACCGCTCCAATTGTTTTTGGCAAATGTATCGCCTGTCGATGTTCCGGTCAGATAAAAACCATACCATAAATTTGAATTCACATCATTCTGACAGAAATAATTACCAGACGAACTATTGATATAAAAACCGTAACCGTCCAAGCCGCCGCCATTATTTGAAACAATATTATTTAATATTTTGTTGTTGTTAGACGATTGCTGAATCCTTAAACCGCTATTTGTATTATTAACAATTTTATTGTTTATCACGCTATTTACTTTTGAATATGCGGAAATCTCAAATCCATAACCGTTATTCGCGCAGATATTATTTAACGCCGAATTATTGTTCGAATTATAAATCAAAATACCGTTATAGTTTTTATATAAATAACAGTTTGAAATTGTATTGGAATTACCGCTGGAAATATAAATGCCCACGCCCGAGCCGCCGGTTTTGCCGCACCACTCCACCCAAACATTATCTATTACCGACGAATCGACCAGCGCAAAATTAATACCGTTATAACAATTTGTAATCCTTAATCCGCTAATCCGTAAATTATTTACTCCATTCGCATAAATTCCATAAAGCGTCAAAACGCTCGAATCGCCCGGCGGGTCAATAAGCGTAGTCGCCGAGTCCGCGCCGATAATCGTAATATTATTCGTATCAATCGCGATTGTTTCCGAATATGTTCCGGCGGCAAAATATATTGTGTCTCCGGATTTTATTTTGGATTTCAAACTCTGGTAAGTTAAAACCGGATATGTCTCGCTGCCGTTGCCTGATATTTTTCCGGCAGTTACGCTTACATACCATTTTGGGCCGTTATAAATTTCAGCAGGCGCGACAAGATATTGCGCCGTAGAATCCGACAGCCACGATTCGTTTTTAAATATTCCTTTATTGTCAAAAGCGGTTACGCGGTAATAATAATCGCCCGGCGTTAAACCGGTGTCAAGATACTGTAATACCGTAGAATCCAATATGGCGAGAACGCCGCCCCATGACGTACCGTTTAGACTCTTGTAAACTCTGTAGCCCGCAAGATCGGTTAATGCTCCGCCGATGATTTCATTTGTGTTAGAAACCGACCAGCTGATTGTGCAGCCGGTCGATGCGGCTAAAACGACTGCAACCGTATCAGGCGCTTTCGGCGCAATAGAATCTGCGCCGACAGTCGTATCTATCAAGTTGAATCTATACGGCTGATATGTTATTTTATTTGACGCGTTTCCGGTTAATCCGCCGCTGATGCTGTCGCTGTAAATCGTTCCCCAGTAATTCCGCGTTAAATCAAAAGTATAGCCTGCTGTCGCCGTATTTGAGAGGTATTTACTGTTTGACACTATAATATTGTTTAATGAAAAAGTGTCGCCTGATGAATTTCCCTGTATCGAAATTCCATAATCGCCGCTGCCGGTTATCAAATTTCGCGTAAATGTATTATTATTTGAACTATTAAGCAATAATCCCTGCATTCCGCTTGAATTCAAAAGATTATTTTCAAATGTATTTCTATCAGAGCCGTTGAATACATATATTCCGTTTGCCGCGCTTGAATCTATTGAATTTGAGATAAAACGATTGTTTTTCGATGCTTCTAAAAATATGCCGGTCGTTGATGAATTGAAGATTTTATTGTTTGAGGCGTAATTTGTATCCGAACCATTTTCTAACAAAATTCCATATCCGGTATTTTCAATTTTGTTATTTACAATAATATTCGAATCGCCGTTATTTAATTTTATTCCGGGCCCGTTTGCGGAATTACGGCTAATAACATTCGAGTCAATCGTGTTTTGAGCTGAAGAAGTTATATAAATTATTCCATAATTTTCAGATGCAAACGAATCGCAATAATTATTATATATGTAATTGTTATTGGAATTATTATCCGCTCTGACAGCATAACGGTTAATATTATAAAAATAATTGTTTATTATTCTGCAACTGTCCGAACCGACTCTTAAATAAATACCCTCTGCCAAGTTTTCAAACCGGTTGTTTTTGATTATTGCAGAATCGGAATAATCCAATTTTATTGAACCCTCGGTATATCTGTTGTTAGTAACATAATTCGAATCAATAACTGCGCCTGTGCAATAATTACAAAAAATTGCCACGCCTATACTTGAATCAAAATAGTTATTATATACGACATTATTTGAACTATAATTTAAATACAAACTATGATATTTCAAATTATAAAATGTATTTCTACTAATTAATGCAGTGTCTGATTTATATAAATTAATTACAAAATCGTTAAATAATTCGAAACGGTTATTTATTATGCTGACTGAGTCTGCGGACGCCGACTCAGGCATATATATTCCGTATTTTCCGCGGATAAAAGTATTGGAATCAATAGTATTATTCGGCGATACGCCTGTTATATTAATGTTGTATTGCGAATTGGAATCAAAAATATTGTCATGAATATAATTTGAGCAGGAACTGTTAAGCCGCAAACCGCAATTATACATTTCATTATTAGAATACGATATGCTGCAGCCGCTGATTTCCGAATGCGAAACGCCGTCAAAATAAATAGCATAAGAATAACCCAAAGTATATTTATTAGACGCGCATAAATTTGAAATTTTTATGTTTGATTTATTTTCAGCTTTGATTGTATAATTAGACGGAGCGTATGTTATTATGGTTGAGTTTGAACCCGCTCCGATTAGCGAAATATTATTTTGCGTAAACACAACGGTTTCAGCATAAACGCCAGCCGCCACATAAATCGTATTTCCCGATGCCGCTACAGACATCGCTTTTGTTATAGTTCTAAACGCCGAATTTGTGTCGCTACCGCTGTTCGCCGTATCCGAGCCGGTCGATGCGTTAACATACCAGATTGACGGCGCAGAAACAACAACAGCGCATTGAACGGTTGGCGAATACCAGCTTTCATTATAAAATGTTTTCCCGTTTGCAATATGACTGTCAAACGCCGTAACTCTATAGTAATATGAAGTGTTTGAAGCGACTGTCGTATCTATCCAGCTTGTTTCCGAAGCCGAAACTGTTTTAATTAATAATGAATACCAGTTATTTGTATCGCCGTTTGTCAATTGATTTATATTCGCTCTGAAAATATGAAAACCTGCAAGTCCAGTTCCGCCGAGCGTCCCGCTGTAAGCAGGAGTATCCCAGCTTATAGTTATTTGTCCGCCGACCGATGTGTCCGCGCTGATTGTTGTTATAGCATTGGGCGCGATTGTGTCCGCGCCTGCTGCGGT